>JAWWPM010000294.1:0-9180 GCA_033854915.1 Nocardioidaceae bacterium | reverse complement strand
GGCTTCGTGATCGGCGCCGGGTCGGAGCTGTCGAGCCGGATCGGCGTCGGCGACCTGGCCGACCACGTGTTCGGGGTCGTCGGCCTCAACGACTGGTCGGCCCGCGACATCCAGGCCTGGGAGTACGTGCCGCTGGGTCCGTTCCTCGGCAAGTCGTTCGGCACCTCGATCTCGGCCTGGGTGACCCCTCTCGCCGCCCTGGCCGCAGCCTGGTGCGACCCGCCGGTCCAGGACCCGACACCGCTGGCCTACCTCGACGGAGGCCGCGGACTCGACATCGACGTCGAGATCGTCCTCGGTGGCGAGGTCGTCAGCCGCCCGCCGTACCGCACGATGTACTGGTCCCCCGCCCAGATGCTGGCGCACCTCACCGTCAACGGCGCATCGACCAGGCCCGGCGACCTGTTCGCGTCCGGCACCATCAGCGGCCCCGAGCCCGACACACGCGGCTCGTTCCTCGAGCTCAGCTGGGGCGGCAAGGAGCCGTTCACCGGCCCGGACGGGCAGAGCCGCACCTTCCTCGAGGACGGCGACGAGGTGACCCTTCGCTACTCCGCACCCGGCACCGGCGGCGGACGGATCACGCTCGGCGAGGTCACCGGCCGGATCGAGCCGGCCCGGCCGTGAGCCCACGGCGACGATGAGCCGGCGTACGACGCTCCTCACGATCGTCGCGGTCACCGCCTGTGTGCTGATACCCGCCGGGGCGGTGCTGCTGCTCCTGGGCTCGACCCACGACCGCGGTGGCGAGTCGGTGGCGGGGATCCTGGTGCTGGTGCCCGGGCTGGTCTGCGTCAGGGTCCTCTTCTGGGTGCGCCGCGCGCGGCTGCTGGCCGACCTCGGCCGCAGCTTCCACGTCCCCGACCGTGGCCGGGACGACGATCCGCGATGAGGCGGAGGCTGCCCCGCTCCACCCGCGCCGTAGGCTCGCTCGCGTGACCCAGTTCGGCCAGCTCGCCCCGCCCAGCCACGTGGTCGCTCACGTCAGCGACACCCACTTGCTGGCCGGTGACGCCCAGCAGTACGACGCGATCGACACGGTCTCGCACTTCCGCTCGGCGCTCGAGCGGCTGACCCGGATCGACCCGCCCCCGCAGGCGATCGTGGTCACCGGCGACCTCGCCGACCTCGGCGAGCCGGAGGCCTATCGCCGGCTGCGCGAGCTGGTCGAGCCGTTCGCGGAGGCCGTCGGCGCGCAGGTCGTGTGGTGCATGGGCAACCACGACGAGCGGGCGGCCTTCTCCCGCGAGCTCTTCGGCGAGGAGTCCGACGCCCCGCAGGACCGGGTGTACGACGTCCGCGGGCTCCGCATCGTCAGCCTCGACACCAGCGTGCCGGGATGGCACCACGGCGAGATCACCGACGAGCAGCTCGCCTGGCTCCGCGACGAGCTGGCCACCCCGGCCGAGCACGGCACGATCCTGGCCCTCCACCACCCGCCGATCCCCTCGCCGCTGGTGCCCGCAGCCGAGATCATCGAGCTGCTCGACACCGACCGGCTCGCGGACGTCGTGCGCGGCTCCGACGTGCGCGCCATCCTCGGCGGGCACTACCACTTCACCTCGCACTCGACCTTCGCCGGCATCCCGGTCTCGGTGGCCGCGGCCACCTGCTACGTCGTCGACACCGCACCGCTCGACCGGCTGATCTCCGCGGTCGACGGGCACCAGGCGTTCAACGTCGTCCACGTCTACGACGACCGGGTCGTGCACTCGATCGTGCCGGTGCCCGACGCTCCCGAGGTGGACGGCTTCGGCGCCGACATGCTGCCGCTGTTGGAGGCGCTGCGCCCCGAGGAGCGGCTCGACATGGTCTCGCGCAAGGACTCGCCACTCAACACCGGTCAGCTCGACCTCGACGCACCGCCGGTCGCCGGTTGATCCGCCCGTAGGCTCGCCACCTGTCCCAGGAGGTCCACCCGTGCACGGACGCGTCTCGACGACCCAGCGGCTCACGCCCGCCATGGTGCGGATCGTGCTCGGCGGCGGTGACCTCGACCGGCTCGAGATGCCCGACGCCACGGACGCCTACCTCAATGTCGCCTTCCGACCGGCCGGCGCGACATATGACGAGGTGTTCGACCCGCAGGCCGTCCGCGACAGCCACCCGAAGGATCAGCAGCCGGCCCGCCGTCGCTACACGGTGCGGGCGTGGGACCCGGTCGCACACCTCCTCACCATCGACTTCGTGGTGCACGGCGATGCCGGGGTGGCCGGTCCCTGGGCCGCGGCCGCCCAGCCCGGCGACGTCCTCGTCTTCACCGGGCCGAGCGGCGCCTACCGGCCCGCGGCCGCCTCCGCCTGGCACCTGATGGTCGGCGACGAGTCAGCCCTGCCGGCCATCGCCGCGTCCCTGGAGTCGCTGCCACCGGGGGCGCAGGCCGTCGTCCGGCTGGTCTGCGACGGGCCCGCGCACGAGATCGCACTGTCCACGCGGGCCGACGTCGACCTCCGCTGGCTGCACCGCAGCGGCGGACCCGAGGACGCCGACCTCCTCGTCGACGCGGTGCGCAGCCTGGACCTCCCGCCCGGCCGCCCCTTCGGCTTCGTGCACGGCGAGGCGGACGAGATCCGCGCCGTTCGCCATCACCTGCTGCACGACCGCGGGCTGACCCGCCCCGACCTCTCCTGCTCGCCGTACTGGCGGCGCACCATGACCGACGAGGAGTGGCGCCGGGTCAAGGGTGACTTCGTCGCGGCCATGGAGGCCGAGGAGAGCTAGACGCCCTCGCGCTCGTGGAAGCCGAGGTGGGCGAACGCCTCGCCGCGCTTCATCGACTCCACGACACCGGGATGGATCCGGTGGAGATGGTCGATCGCCTTGCGTCGGTAGCGCAGGATCTGGATCGCGCCGAAGCCCCAGAAGACGAACTGCACCGACATCGCCACCCGGAAGTCGCCCAGGTCGTACGACGCGGCGCCGCCACCGCCGCTGTGCCAGTCGAGCAGGACGCCGACGAGCCCCATGGTCAGCAGGCTGGCGGAGAAGCCGCCCACGTTGACGAAACCGTTGGCCCGGCCCGATGCCTCGACCGGGATGAACGTCCGGGCCAGGTCGAAGCCGACCATCGACGCCGGCCCTCCGGTCGCCATCAGGCAGACCAGCACGACCAGCATCCAGAGGGGCGCCGGCGACGAGCGCAGCAGCACGACCGCCCAGCCGAGAGCCATCGAGGCGACGATGCCGAGTACGAACCACGAGCGGTAGAAGGGGAAACGCGACACCAGAGTGCCCAGCACCAGGCCGCTGACGATCACCCAGCCGGTCATCACGATCAGCAGCGCGCCGGCCGTGCCCTCGGACACTCCCTCGCCACGGACGAGGAACGGAAAGCCCCAGAGCAGCGAGAAGACGGTGGCGGAGAACTGCGATGTGAAGTGCGACCACATCCCTAGCCGCGTGCCGGGGTTGCCCCAGACCAGCCGCAGCGTCCGCCCGAGCGCGCGCATCTTGACCTTCGCCACCCCCTCACGGCGGTACGGCGAGTCGGTGACCAGCAGCGCGACGACGACCATCAGCACCACGCCGAGGGAGGAGGCGATCGCGAAGGTCTTGGTCCAACCGAGGTGACGCAGGGCGATCGACAGCGGAGCCGCCGCGGCGATCGCGCCGACCTGTCCCATCTGTCCCGTCAGCTGGGTGATCAGTGGCGCCTGGCGCACGAGGAACCACAAGGTCACCAGCCGGATCACGCTGACGAACACCATCGCGTCGCCGGCACCGAGCACCGCCCGCGCCGCCACCGCCACCGGGAAGGACGTCGCGAACGCGAAGGTCAGCTGCCCGGCGGTCATCAGCACCAGCCCGGCCAGGAGCAGCAACCGCGAGCCGTAGCGGTCGAGCAGCACCCCGATCGGGATCTGCAGGCCGGCGTAGACCACCAGCTGCAGCACGGTGAAGAACGAGAGCTGGGTGGCCGTGATCCCGAACCGGTCCTGGGCGAGCAGGCCGGCCACGCCGAGCGAGCTGCGGTGGAAGACCGCCAGCACGTAGACCGACAGCGCGACCGCCCAGATCACCCACGCCCGGCGGCGGCCGATGTCGTGGATCTGCTCGCTCACGCGCCCCATCGTCCCGTACGCACCGATCGCCGTGGGCGCCCGGTCATCGGGCCTCAGTCGAGCGGCACGGACCAGACCAGGGTGGTGCCCCCGAGGTCGGGGATCTCGGCGAGCGCCATCGACCCGTCGCGCTCCTCGGCCCGGCGGCGCATGTTGTCCAGGCCGCTGCGCCGGTCCGACTCACCCATCCCCTGCCCGTCGTCGCTGACCGTGAGCGTCAGCTGGGAGGTGGTGGCGTGCACGGTCAGTGCGATGGCGGACGCCTGCGCGTGCTTGCCGACGTTGGTCAGGGCCTCCCGGACCACCGCCGTGACGTCGACCGCGACGTCCTCGCTGCTCACCGAGTCGATGGGGCCGTCGAAGTCGATGCGCGGGTCGCAGGCGAGCACCGGGCGCACCTCGGCCACGACGTCCAGGATGTCGCTGCGCAGCCCGCTCGAGGACGGCGGGCGCAGCTGGAAGATCAGCGTGCGGATCTGACGGATGGCATCGTCCATGGCTCCGACCACGCCCTGCAGGGCCGCGGTGTCGCGCTCGTCGGTGAGGTGTGAGGCCGTGGCCTGGATCATCAGCCCGGCCGCGAAGAGCTGCTGGACCACGTGGTCATGGAGGTCGCGGGCGATCCGGGCCCGGTCCTCGAGGAGCAGCACCCGCTGCTGGTCGCGGCGGGCGTCGGCGAGCTCGAGGGCCACCGACGCGTGGGTGGCGAAGGTCGTGGCCATCTCCTCGTCGGCCTGGGTGAACGGCCGGCGGTGCGGCGAGCGGGCCACGACCAGTGAGCCGCGCACCCTCTGGGCACCGAGCAGCGGCAGCACCATGACCGGCCCCACGAGCACCCGGTCTGCCAGATAGATCGTGCGCCCGTCGACGCTGTCGGTCTCCTCGGCGTTGACCAGCCGCACCGCCTTGCCGGTCTGCAGCACCAGCTCGCTCAGGGTGCCGGCCATGGGGTAGCGGTCGTTCTCGAGCGCCGCGGCCTGCGGTCCCTCGGCCGCGACGACTCGCAGCTGGGCCGTGTCGTGCTCGGGTACGACGAGCGTGGTGAGGTCCGCCTCCGCCAACCGCTGGACGCTGCGGGCGATCAGGTCGAACGAGCCCTCGTCACCCGCCAGCAGGCGCTGCGTGACATCGGTCGACGCCACGAGCCAGGCCTGGCGGTGCTCGGACTCCTGGAACAGCCGGGCGTTCTCGATCGCGATGCCGGCGGTGGCGGCGAGGGCCTCGACCAGCTCCTCGTCCTCCGCGGTGAACCCGCGATCATCGTGGCGGGTGAGATAGAGGTTGCCGAAGACCTCCTCGCGGACTCGGACCGGGACGCCGAGGAAGCCCTTCATCGGCGGGTGGTGCGCAGGGAAGCCGACCGACCGGGCGTGCTGGGAGAGGTCGTCGAGACGGATCGCCTCGGGCTCCTCGATCAGCAGCCCGAGCAGGCCCTTGCCCTCGGGCAGGTGGCCGATGGAGGTGACCGTCTCATCGGCGAAGCCGACGTGGATGAACTCCTCGAGACCGATGCCTTCACCGCCGACGACGCCGAGGGCGCCGTACTCCGCCTGCACGAGCTCGACGGCGGCCGCCACGATCCGGCGCAGCACGGTGGCCAGGTCGAGGTCGCCGACGACCGAGCGGTTGGCCTCCAGCAGGCCGCGCAGCCGGTTCTGCGCGCCCTGGACGTCCCGGGCCCGCTCGATGAGCTGGCTCAGGAGTTCGTCGAGTCCCAACGAGGGGAGCGCGAACTCCCCTTGGTCCTCGGAGTCCCCGTCCTCCACGGGTGGAGCGTAGACCCTCTGGGGTGGTTGCGCCGCGCATCGGTCCTGGTGACGGGCCGGCCTCGGCGCACCTGGATGATCGCGATCATCACCGCGACCACCATCCCTGCGGTGCTGGTGACGGCTGCCGCCAGCCCGTCCATGGCGCTGGTGGCCGAGGTGAAGTTGTACGTCGTGTGCCACAGCGCGACCACGAGGATGCTCTGCCCGCCGGCGGCGTACAGCCAGGTGAGCACCATCTAGCCGGCGTACAGCCCGATCACCCAGCCGACCACGGCGAGCTCGGGCCCGTCGCGACCAGCGGCAGCCAGCACCACGAGGAGACCAGGTAAGGCGGGACGACGTAGGTCGCCACGGGATGCCGTCGCGCCCACCGTCGGGGACCGTCGACCGGGGCGTCAGGCATCGCTCCTCCTAGCTGGCAGCAGCCGCCAGGCGGGCATCCGGCGCGAAGGGCCGGAGATCGACCGAGTGCGGCTCCGGCACCACGACGACCGGGGCGGTCGCGTGCCGCAGGCAGTACTCGCCGACCGAGCCGAGGACCTTGCGGCTGGCGGCGCTCTGCCGACCGCTGCCCACCACGACCATCACCGCACCCTCGGCCCGGGCTGCGAGCACCCGGCCTGGGTGGTCATGGACCACGACGTGCGTGACCGCGGGGCGCGCGGAGGTGCGCGCGTAGGCGGAGCCGAGCGCATGGTCCTGGAGGGCGCGGGCCAGGGCCCGACCCGCCTCGACGGGGCTCGCATAGGCCGGTCCGACCCGCTCGGGGTTCGAGAGCCACGCGGTCACGAGCTCGACGCCGAGACCGCGCGAGTGCCCCTCGGCCAGGGCGAAGTCGAGGGCCGCCGCGCTGCCGGAGCTGCCGTCGACACCGACCACGATCACGGCCGGCCCGTCGGCGGGACGCTCACGGGTCGCGGCGGGGGCCGAAGTGCTCATGTAGGACAGAATGGCCGTTCAGTCTGGTTCCTCACACCGGCCTTGGTCCCCAGACCCTCGGGACGTTCGACCCTAGGGACGCGACCCCCCGCCGGGTGACCGTGAAGCGGTGAGGAACCGCACCCGCCGCAGCATCTGGTACGACGTGGGCTGGCCGCTGCTGGCCGGCCTCGTGGCCGCGACCGGTGTGCTCCTGGCCTACCGCGGGATCGGTCTGGTCGGCACCGTGGTCGCCTTCGTGCTGATGGAGCTCACCGTGGCGCCCACCGTGTGGAGCCTGATGACCGAGGCCGGGCGCTCCGGGCGTCCGGCGATCTTCGAGCTGGCCCCGGTGTGCGCGCTCGCGACCGTGGTCACCCTGGGTCTTGTCGACGGGATCGGCGGGTGGGCGGTCCCGCTCCTGGTGCTGGTGGCCGCGACCTCCCCCCTCGCGCAGCAGCAGCGTCGTCGCGCGTGGGTGCGCCGCTACGGTTCGGACCGCGCCGAGATGCGCCGCGAGTTCGACGAGATCGTGACCCACGGCTTCGGCAGCGACCGCACCGAGACCTGAGCGTCAGCCCGCCAGCACCTGCGCCGTCTCGCGGGCGACCTCGACGTCCTCGGCCGCGGTGACCACGACCGTGCGCACGATGGCGCCGTCCGCGGTGAGGTCGGCGTCCCCTGTCGCGACGTTGGCGGAGCCGTCCACCTCGACACCCAGGAACCTCAGACCTTCGGCTGCCGCGGCCCGCAGGTCGGGTGAGTGCTCGCCCATGCCTCCGGTGAACACCAGCACGTCGAGACCGCCGGCCGCGGCCACCATCGCGCCGATCTCGCGGACCAGGCGGTGGACGTAGACGTCGAAGGCCAGCGTGGCGTCCACGTCGCCGCCGGCGCGCGCCTCGAGCACGTCCCGCAGGTCACCCGAGGTGCCCGAGAGGCCCTTCAGTCCGGACTGGTGCTCCAGCACCGCGCTCAGGGTCTCCACCTCGACGTCGCCGTGCTCGAGCAGCCACAGCATCAGCCCCGGGTCGACCGATCCGGCCCGGGTCGCCATCACCAGCCCGGCCAGCGGCGTGAAGCCCATCGTCGTGTCCACCGAGCGCCCGTCGCGCACAGCGCACAGCGAGGCACCGGCTCCCAGGTGGCAGGTCACCATCCGCAGCGACGACGCCGGCCTGCCCACGAGTTCGGCCGCACGTCGTACGGCGTAGGCGTGCGAGAGGCCGTGGAAACCGTACCGGCGCAGCCCGAAGCGCTGGTTCCACTCGCGGGGCAGGGCGTAGGTCGTCGCGGCGCCGGGCATGGAGGCGTGAAACGACGTGTCGAACGCCGCTACGGCGGGTGCGTCCGGGAGGACCTCGCGCACGGCCCGGATCGCCGCCACCGCGCGAGGGTTGTGCAGCGGGGCGAGGTCGCCGATGGACTCGAGATAGGCGACCACGTCGTCGTCGACCCGCACCGACGCGCGGTGCCGGGGTCCGCCGTGCACGACCCGATGTCCCACGGCCTCGACGTCTCCGGCCACACCGACGAAGTCCCGCAGCGGCTCGAGGTCGCCGGCGCCGTCCCACCGCTCGACCGTGCTCGACTCCTCGACCCGTTCCCCGTCGAGCACGCTCAGCTTCAGGCTGCTCGATCCGGCGTTGACCACCAGGACGCGCACGCGGTCGCCTCAGGCCTCGGGGGTGTTGCGGGCGGCCTGCTCGGTGTGGACCTGGGGGCCCTCGCCACCGCTCCACTGCCAGTCCCGCACGTCGGGCAGGTCCTCGCCGTGGGTGCGCACGTAGCGGGTGTGCTCGATCAGCCGGTTGCGCAGCCACTCGCGGGCGTGCCCGCCGCGGGCCTGGAGCCCGGGCACCCGGTCGATCACGTCGATGGCCAGGTCGAAGCGGTCGAGCTGGTTGAGCACCGTCATGTCGAAGGGCGTGGTGGTGGTGCCCTCCTCCTTGTAGCCGCGCACGTGGAAGTTCTCGTGGTTGGTCCGGCGGTAGGTGAGCCGGTGGATCAGCCAGGGGTAGCCGTGGTAACCGAAGATCACCGGCTTGTCGCGTGTGAACAGGGCGTCGAAGTCCTCGTCGCTGAGCCCGTGCGGATGCTCGGCGTGGTCCTGGAGCCGCATCAGGTCCACGACGTTGACGAAGCGGATCTTGAGGTCGGGGAAGAACCCGCGCAGCAGGTCGACGGCGGCCAGCGTCTCCATCGTCGGTACGTCGCCGGCGCACGCCATCACGACGTCGGGCTCCTCGTCACCGGCGGTGCCGGCCCAGTCCCAGATGCCGATGCCCTTGGTGCAGTGGATGACGGCCTGGTCCATGTCGAGGTACTGCAGCGCCGCCTGCTTGCCGGCCACGATCACGTTGACGTACTGGCGGCTGCGCAGGCAGTGGTCCGCCACCGACAGCAGGGTGTTCGCGTCCGGTGGGAAGTAG
>JAWWPM010000293.1:0-2553 GCA_033854915.1 Nocardioidaceae bacterium | reverse complement strand
TCGTCGTCGTACGCCGTCACGGTGGTCGTGTCGCGGCCGCAGTCGCGGCAGTAGGGCTTGAACGGGAAGTAGCCGACGCCGCTCTCGCCCTCGCCGGCGTCCTCGTCGTCCAGGGCCACCGAGTCGGCCATCGCCTCGGCCTCCTGCGCGGCGTGGTCGTCGTCGGCCGGTGCCTGGTTGTCGACCTTCTTCGTGCGGTGCTTGGCGAGGACGGCGTCGATCTCGGCTCGGTGGCGTACGGCGCGCAGCACCTCGTCGCGATAGACCCCCGCGCGGTAGCGCTCGGCCTGCGAGATCGTCTCGACCTCCGCACCGAGTGCCGCGAAGGCCGCGAGCACCGGCTCCTTGAAGTGGGTCGACCACGAGTCGTGGCAGTCCCACGGATCGGGTACGGCGACGAGCGGCCGTCCGATGTGGTCGGCGAACGACGGGTCCACGCCGTGGGGCACCTTGCGGAACCGGTCGTAGTCGTCCCACACGTGCAGGTGGCGGACCGGTACGCCGCGGTGCCGCAGCTCCTCGGCGACGAAGTGCGGCATCAGGAACTCGCGCAGGTTGCCGAGGTGCACCGGCCCGGAGGGCGAGATCCCCGACGAGCAGGTGACGGGCCCAGGGGCACCGGACTTCTCGTGGTGCCGGACGGCGTCGTCGGCGGCACGGGTCACCCAGTCGACGGGGTCCTTCGTGGCCATGGCGCAGGGGCTCCTGGGTGCTCGGGGACGGTGCGGGGCGGAGTGCCGCACGCTACCGGAGGCCGAGGCCCGGGCGCGCCGGGGTTGTCGGGCGCGGACGTGCCGAAAGGGCGCCGAGAACGACCTCGAACGCCCTTCCGAGAGAGCGCGGCCCAAACCCCCGCGGTGGGCCGATGCTCGCCTCCAGTCTCTCGTGTCCGGTCCCTGCCAGTCGGGTTGCGGCTGCCGCTGGCACTAAGATGCCATGATGCCACCTCGCCGGCGACGGACCACGGTGCTCGCGGCCCTCGGCCTGAGCCAGGACGACGAGCGCCGCTACCAGCAGGTGGTCTCCCTCTCCGGCACGTCGGTCGCCGGCGTCGCGGCCGCGCTCGGCGTCAGCGCCGACCGGGTCGCCGAACCCCTCGGCGGGCTGCTCGAGCACGGCATCGCGAGCCTCGAAGACGGACGTCTGCGGGTGCTGCCCCTGCCCGAGGTCGTGGCCGGCGCACTGGCCCGGGAGGCGGCCGCGACCGTGCGGACCCGGGAGCGGCTCGACGAGCTGGCGGCCGCGATCCCGCTGCTGGTGGCGGCCGGCTCGCGACCGGGTCCCGGTGAGGTGGAGGACCTCGGTGCCATCGACGGCGAGGTCAGCGCCGGTGGCAACGCCTTGGCCCTGCTCACCGCTTTGATCGAGCAGAGCAGGGGTGACCTGCTCTTCCTGCGGCCCGACACCTGGATCATGCCGCGCGAGTCGGCGATCTCGCGCGTGGTCGGCCGCGCCGTCGCCTCGGGTCGTCGGTCCCGTGCGATCTACCCGGTGCGGGCGGCCCGCGAGGCACCGGAAGCGCTCGAGGCGCGCGCGGCCGAGGGTGAGGAGGTGCGGGTGATCGACGACCTGCCCACCCGGCTCTTCATCATCGGCACCACCCACGCGATCGTCCCCGAGCCGCTCGGCTTCGCCGACGAGCCGCGCATCCTGGTGCGGCAGGGCGCCATCGTCGGGGCGCTCACGCTGCTCTTCGAGCTCTACTGGCAGCGCTCGGTCGCCGTACCCGAGCTCCTGGCCAGCCGCCCGGACCAGCGCACCTTCCTGCTCCGCCAGCTGGCGGCCGGCGCCAAGGACGAGCAGATCGCCCGCAACCTCGGCATCGGCCTGCGGACCGTACGCCGCCGGGTCGCCGAGCTGATGATCGAGCTCGGCGTCGACACGAGGTTCCAGGCCGGTGCCGAGGCCGTACGGCGTGGCTGGCTGTAGGCGGAAGTGCTCAGCTCGGCAGGATGAACGAGTAGGCGCCGGGCTCGACGTGCCAGCTGCGCTGCCGCTCCGGCCCGCTGATCTCACCGTCGGCGCTGATCCAGAACGAGTCGCCCGAGATCGTCACCTGCTGAGCGCGGAAGTACTGCACGTCGTTGCGCTTGTGGTGCTCGCCCCTTCGTAGTGACAGCGCGTAACCGACCTTGGCGGCGGCGCCGATCGCGTGCGAGATCATCACGTCGACCTTGCCGTCCTCGGGGTCCGCCAGGGGCGTCAGCTCGGTGCCTCCGCCGACGTTGGCGCCGTTCCCGATCGAGACCATCAGCACCGGCTGGTCGAGGTCGGTCACGACGCGGCCGTCGACCTCGACGTGCATGTGCACGCTCGGCGGGTGGAAGGCCGACAGCAGGGCGCCGATCGGGTAGCCGAGCTTGCCGAGGTTGACCTGGCCGACGCCCACCGAGCCCAGGCGTTCCTTCCAGCGGGCGCCACGGCGGCTGGCCTGCGCCCCGGCGCCGACGTGCACGTTGTTGACCACGATCTCGCCGAGCTCGTCGACGATCAGGTCCATCGGCCGCACCTCGCCGGACACGACCAGCTTCGCCGCCTCGTCGAGGTCGAGCG
>JAWWPM010000292.1:0-4578 GCA_033854915.1 Nocardioidaceae bacterium | reverse complement strand
TCTCCTTCGACCGGGTGCGGCAGGGGCTGCTCGACGTCACCGGCCGGCTGTTCGGGCTGACCTACGAGCGCGTCGAGGCTCCCACCTGGCACGAGGACGTCACGACGTACGACGTGTCCCTGGCCGGCGCTCCTCTCGGCCGGATCTACCTCGACCTGCACCCGCGCGCCAACAAGTTCAACCACGCGGCGCAGTTCACGCTGACCGACGGGGTCACCGGCCGCCAGCTCCCCGAGGGCGTGCTGGTGTGCAACTTCCCGCGCGGGCTGATGGAGCACGACGACGTCGTCACGCTGTTCCACGAGTTCGGGCACCTGATCCACCACGTGCTCGGCGGCCACCAGCGCTGGGCCCGCTTCGCCGGCGTGGCGACCGAGTGGGACTTCGTCGAGGCGCCCTCACAGCTGCTCGAGGAGTGGGCGTGGGACGCCACCGTGCTCGCGGACTTCGCCACCGACGACGGCGGCACGGCGATCCCGGCGGACCTCGTCGCCCGGATGCGGGAGGCGGAGGACTTCGGCAAGGGCCTGCACGCACGGACCCAGATGTTCTACGCGGCTCTGTCGTACTGGATCCACCAGGAGCCGCCCGCCGACGGGGCCGCCGTCGCCGCGCTCTCGCGGGGCCTGCAGGCCGACTACTCGATGATCACGCCGCTGCCCGACACGCACTTCCACACGGCCTTCGGCCACCTCGACGGCTACTCGTCGGGCTACTACACCTACATGTGGTCGCTGGTCATCGCCAAGGACCTGTTCTCGAAGTTCGACCGGGCCGACCTGTACGACGCGGAGCTGGCGGCGCGCTACCGCGACCGGGTGCTGGCCCAGGGCGGGCGCAAGGACGCGGCCGACCTGGTCGAGGACTTCCTCGGCCGGCCGTTCGGCTTCGAGTCGTTCGCCGCCTGGTTGGAGGAGTGAACGTCTCAGCAGGCTGAGCGGTCCGGCTAGTTGATCGGCTGGTGCACGACCGCCCGGAACCGGTCGACGATCGCGAGGTCGCCGGCCAGGTGGGTCTCCGCACCGTCGGCGCGGCGCCACAGCCGGGCGTCGAGGGCCTCGGCCGTGCCGCTGATCACGGCGTCGGGCTCGACACCGGGATCGGTGACGACGTGGATGTCGTCCTCGTCGTGCTCGATGCCCTCGGGGTCGGTGCCGTGGAAGCGGCCCAGCTGCACCCAGACGGTGTCGCCGGTGTCGGTGAGGTCGAGCCTGACGTAGTGGGGGAGCCCGGAGAACTCACCCCACGGCGGGCAACCGCCGTACATCACGTCGAGCACCTCGTCCACGCCGTCGGCGGCCAGGTCGGAGGGGAACGGCGAGATGGTGTGCGCCGCGAGCTCGGCATCGCGCCGGTGGATCAGCGCCTCGTGGGCCTGGCGGCGGAAGATGAACGCGACGTCCTTGTGCTCGGGGTGCCAGGTCCAGGCGGGCTCCGCCGGGTCGGCGTCAGCAAGCGCCTCCACCAGCGCGGCGTACTGCGCGTCGTAGAAGGTGAGCAGCGCGGCGTGGTCGGCGGGCCGCTCGGGCTCGGGGTACTCCTCGGGGCCCTTGGGCCGGTGCTGGACCATCCAGGTCCACCAGTGCTGCACCTCGCCGAGGTGCCACAGCAGGTCGTCCGCGCGCCATTCGGGGCACGTCGGCACCGGCACCGCCGGGTCGCAGTCGGCGAGCGTGTCGCGGAACTTCCGGGACTCGTCGCGGATGTGCTGGAGGTACGTCGTGTGGTCGAGACGGCTCATCCTCCGAACCTAGCGAGCCGGACCGACATCCGCATCCCCGTGCCGCGGGGCTCCACGGGAGGCATCGCGGCCGGTCAGGCTCAGGCGCCGAGCGCGTCGCACACCAGCGGCTGGGGGTCACCAGCCGCACGGCCGCGGTCCAGGCCCTCTTCGGTGAGGATCGTCCCAGGAATAGCATGATCATGCTAAGCAATGTATGATCATGCATATGAGTGGGGAGATCACCGTCGGTGTCGCGGGCGCGAGCGGCTATGCGGGCGGCGAGGTGCTGCGCCTGCTGCTGGGGCATCCGCGGGTCACGATCGGCGCGCTCACCGCGGGCAGCAACGCCGGCGAGACGCTGGGCTCGCTGCAGCCGCACCTCACGCCGCTGGCGGACCGCGTGCTCGCGGACACCACGGTCGAGGTGCTGGCCGGGCACGACGTCGTCTTCCTGGCACTCCCGCACGGGCAGTCGGCGGACCTGGCGCAGGCGCTGCCCGAGGATACGGTGGTGGTCGACTGCGGCGCCGACTTCCGGCTGGAGGACCCCGCCGCCTGGGAGCGGTTCTACGGCGGTCCCCATGCCGGCGCCTGGCCCTACGGTCTGCCCGAGCTGCCCGGCCAGCGCGAGCGGCTGCGCGGTGCGCACCGGATCGCGGTTCCCGGCTGCTACCCGACGGTCTCGACCCTCGCCCTCGCGCCGGCCGTCGCGGCCGGACTGGTCACCCCGGACGTCGTGGTGGTCGCCGCCTCCGGCACCAGCGGCGCGGGCAAGGCCGCGAAGCCGCACCTCCTGGGCAGCGAGGTGATGGGCAACGCGTCGGCGTACGGCGTCGGCGGCACCCACCGACACACGCCCGAGATCGTCCAGAACCTCGGCCGCCTCACCGACGCCGCCGTCACGGTCAGCTTCACGCCGCTGCTGGTGCCGATGGCCCGCGGCATCCTGGCCACCTGCTCCGCGCCGCTGGCGCCGGGCACGACGTACGACGAGGTGCGCGAGACCTACCTCAAGGCCTACGACACCGAACCCTTCGTGACCGTGCTGCCCGAAGGTCAGTGGCCGCAGACCAAGGCGGTCCACGGCAGCAACGCCTGTCACCTCCAGGTCACCGTCGACCGGGCCGCCGGGCGCCTCGTCGTGGTCGGCGCGATCGACAACCTGACGAAGGGCACCGCCGGGGGAGCGATCCAGTCGATGAACCTCGCCCTCGGCCTCGACGAGACCCTCGGGCTGACCACCGTCGGGGTGGCGCCGTGACTGTCTGCCGGGATCCCCGGCTCGCCGGGTATCCCGTCGCTTCTCGGGGGTTGCAACCCCTGAGAAGCGACAGGAGTGCCACGTCGATGGGACGCAAGGGACGAGGGGGTACGTCGTGAGCGTCACCGCCCCGAAGGGCTTCCGGGCCGCCGGCGTGGTCGCCGGCTTGTAGTCCACCGGCGGCAAGGACATCGCCCTCGTCGTCAACGACGGACCGTCTTACAGCAGTGCGAGTGTCTTCACGTCCAACCGCTGCCTGGCCAACCCCGTGCTCTGGAGCCAGGAGGTCGTCAAGGACGGCGTCGTCCGCGCGGTGGTCCTCAACTCCGGCGGCGCCAACTGCTACACCGGCCCCGACGGCTTCGCGACCACCCACGCGGTGGCCGAGCGCGTCGCCGGCCATCTCGGCATCGGCGCCATCGACGTCGTGGTCTGCTCGACCGGACTGATCGGCCTGGCCAACGACCGGGAGCAGGTGCTCGCCGGCGTCGACCTGGCGTACGACGCGCTGGGCACCGGCAGCGGGGCCGGCGGCAACGACGCCGCCCGCGCGATCATGACCACCGACTCGGTCCCCAAGCAGGTCGTCGTGGAGGGAGCCGGATGGAGCATCGCCGGCATGGCCAAAGGTGCCGGGATGCTCGCCCCTCAGCTCGCCACCATGCTCGTCGTCCTGACCACCGACGCCGACGTGCCCGCGGCCGACCTCGATACCGCACTGCGCGCCGCGACCCGGGTCAGCTTCGACCGGCTCGACTCCGACGGCTGCATGTCGACCAACGACACCGTCACCCTGATGGCCAGCGGCGCCAGCGGCATCGCCCCGACGGTCCCGGACTTCACCGAGGCGCTGACCCGCGCCTGCACCGACCTGGCGATGCAGCTGCTCGCCGACGCCGAGGGCGCCGACCACGAGATCGCGATCACGGTGCTCAACGCGGCCACCGAGGACGACGCCGTCGAGGTGGGCCGGTCCGTCGCCAGGAGCAACCTGTTCAAGGCCGCGGTCTTCGGCAACGACCCCAACTGGGGCCGCGTCCTGGCCAGCATCGGCACCACCCGGGCGGAATTCGACCCCGCTGACCTCGATGTGGCCATGAACGGCGTCTGGGTCTGCCGGCAGTCCGCCCCGGCCGCGGACCCGGCGACGGTGGACCTGAAACCCCGCGAGGTGACGGTCACTGTCGATCTCAAGTCAGGTGATGCGCGGGCCACGGTCTGGACCAACGACCTCACGCACGCCTACGTGCACGAGAACAGCGCCTACAGCTCATGACCGGGGCACCTGAGGAGGCCCATGAAAGAGCACAGAAGGCCCAGCAGAAGGCGCAGACGCTCGCGGGTGCGCTGCCGTGGCTGAAGCGCTACCACGGCAAGGTCGTGGTGGTGAAGTACGGCGGCAACGCGATGACCGACGAGACCCTCAAGCGCGCCTTCGCCGAGGACATCGCCTTCTTGCGCTTCGCCGGCTTCAAGCCGGTCGTCGTGCACGGCGGTGGACCCCAGATCTCGGCGATGCTGGAACGGCTCGGCATCGAGTCGGAGTTCAAGGGCGGGCTGCGCGTCACGACCGCTCCGGCGATGGACGTGGTCC
>JAWWPM010000291.1:0-5594 GCA_033854915.1 Nocardioidaceae bacterium | reverse complement strand
CTGCACACGGTGTGCCAGGAGGCCGGCTGTCCCAACATCTTCGAGTGCTGGGAGGACCGCGAGGCGACCTTCCTCATCGGCGGAGACCAGTGCACCCGGCGCTGCGACTTCTGCCAGATCGACACCGGCAAGCCGCAGCCGCTCGACCGCGACGAGCCGCGCCGGGTCGCGGAGTCGGTGCAGAAGATGGGGCTGCGCTACGCGACCATCACCGGTGTCGCGCGCGACGACCTGCCCGACGGCGGAGCCTGGCTGTACGCCGAGACCGTCCGGGTGATCCACGAGGTCAACCCCGACACCGGCGTGGAAAACCTGATCCCCGACTTCAACGGCAGGCCCGACCAGCTGGCCGAGGTCTTCGAGAGCCGGCCCGAGGTGCTGGCCCACAACGTCGAGACCGTGCCGCGGATCTTCAAGCGGATCCGGCCCGCGTTCCGCTACGACCGCTCGCTGGGTGTGCTCACCGCGGCCCGCGAGTTCGGCCTGGTGACCAAGTCCAACCTGATCCTCGGCATGGGTGAGACCCGCGCGGAGGTCAGCCAGGCGCTGCGCGACCTGCACGACGCCGGCTGCGAGCTGGTCACGATCACCCAGTACCTCCGCCCCTCGCCCCGCCACCACCCGGTCGAGCGCTGGGTGAAGCCCGAGGAGTTCGTCGAGATGGCCACCGAGGCCGAGGAGATCGGCTTCTCCGGCGTGCTCTCCGGCCCGCTCGTGCGTTCGTCGTACCGGGCCGGTCGGTTGTACCGTCAGGCCATGTCGGCGCGTACGCCGGCCTGACCACCTCACCACCACGGAGCAGCCAGCGATGTCGTCCTCGCGTCCCACCCTTCCCGAGCCCGAGAAGCAAGGCCGCATCAAGCAGTTCGCCGAGACCTATCGGATGGCTCGCAAGTCCGACCCGCAGCTCGGCCTGTGGATCGCCGGCGCGTTCGTGGTCGGTGCCCTGGTCGGCTTCGGTGTCTTCTGGCTCGCGGCCGGACACCGCAGCACCCTGGGCCTGATCGTGACCGTCGTCGGCGCGCTGATGTTCGGCGTGCTGGCCGCCCTGATCATCTTCTCCCGCCGCGCGCAGAAGGCGGCGTACGCCCAGATGGAGGGCCAGGTCGGCGCGGCCGCCGGCGCCCTGCAGCTGCTCAAGCGCGGCTGGCGCCTCGACACCGCGATCGCCTTCAACAAGCAGCAGGACGTCGTGCACCGCGTGATCGGCCCTCCCGGCGTCGTGCTGGTCGGCGAGGGCAACGCCGGCCGGGTCAAGGGGCTGCTCACCAGTGAGCGTCGCCGGCACGAGCGGGTGATCTCCGAGGTCCCCGTGCACGAGGTCATCTGCGGCAACGGCGAGGGCCAGGTGCCGCTGCCCAAGATCGCCCGCTACATCCAGAAGATGAAGCGTCAGGTCAAGCCGGCCGAGATCACCGACGTGCTGGCCCGGCTCAAGGCGATCGACGCCTCGCGCCCGGTGGTGCCGATGCCCAAGGGACCGGTCCCCACCTCGATGAAGGGCATGCGCGGGAACTTCCGTGGTCGCTAGGAACCACGCTCAGCTCGTGGCCGTGGAGCCCGGCATCGCCTGCACCTTCGAGGGGTCCGGCGCCTTGATGTCGACCGGAGCACCGAAGTCGGAGTAGGTCATCGTCATCGACAGGACCTTCTTCATCAGCATCTTGAACTGCGCCATCCGGCCCTGGTCGTCGAGCCAGAGGTCGTACGTCATCACCTTGGGCAGCGACGCGGTCGACGACGACGGCATCCCCTTGAGCATGGGCACGGCGGTGGTGTCGAGGGTGACCGAGTAGCGCTTGAGCTCCTGCCCGCCGACCGACTGGGTGCCCCGGTAGACGACCTTCTTGAACACGTCGGGCGACATCTGGTCCATCAGCGACTTCGGGTCGATGCCGCCGAGGGTGTCGCCCATCGAGCCCAGCGGGCCGTTGGGGTCGGTCAGGTCCATCTTCATGTAGCTGCCGTTGCTGCTCGGCAGCGCGACGTACATCGTCCCGTCGAGCAGGATCATGTCGGTGGGCGTGCCCATGCCGGACAGGTCCATCGACAGCTTCATCGCCGGCGAGTCGCCCGTCATGTCGAGGGCACCCTCGGAGGTGATCTGCTGCCCGGAGGCATCCATCGACATCGTGAACTTGGCGGTCGTGAGCTTCTGCGCACCGGCCTTGACCATCGCCAGGAACTGCGCGCTGGGGACGGTCTGGCCCTTGGCCTCGTCAGAGCTGTGCGACGCATCGGCGCTCGGGCTGGTGCTGCTCGATGAGGTCGTGGCCGGGTCGGCGGCCGTCGACGTGCTGTCGGTGTTGCTGCCGCAGGCGGCGAGCGAGCCGAGAGCCAGGGGCAGTACGGCGGCCACGGCCGCCCTGCGGACGGTCAGGATGCGCATGGGGTCCTCCTGGGGCTCCACGGTTCTCGACTCCGCTCCCCGTGAACGGCTCGAGCGCTCGACGTACGAGCGACAGAGAGGAGCCTAACCGTGCCCGGGTCGCGGCAAACGCAGAACGGCCAACGGCACGGTCGCCGAGCCGGTCGCCAGGTCGTGCAGGCCGCGGCCGTCGGGTCGGAAGACCAGCGGCGGGATGACCAGGCAGATCAGCACCTGGCGGAGCACTGCCATCAGCAGGTTGAGCGGCCGGCTCGAGCCGTCCACCCGCACCACGCGGAGCCGGGTCGCGAGCTGGCCGAACGAGCCTCCGAGCAGCGCCATGAAGAACGCCGACTCCAGCACGAAGACGCCCATCGCGTAGAAGCCCGACCCCCGGCTGGTGCTCCAGCCGCCCGGGCCGAGGAAGGCGACCACGACGAGGTTGGAGGCGAACCAGTCGACCACGAGCGCCAGGATGCGGTGCCCCCAGGACGCGGTCTCGAAGGGCAGGTCGGCGACGGGCACCGGCTCAGGCTAGCCAGCGCCGGAGGTACCGCGACCGGCGGGCGGCCACGTGTTACGTCCGTGAAACAAACCGGATACGGTCAAGAAACTGCCCCCACCTACGTTGGCGACGTCCGCCGCAGAGCCGCGGCCGGACCTGCCCGCACCGCGAGTCACCAGGCTGCGCCTCGCAGCCGAGGAGGATGAATGTTCGCCAACAGCGACGAGCTGCTCAAGTACCTCAAGGACGAGAGCGTCGAGATGGTCGACGTGCGCTTCTGCGACCTCCCCGGTGTGATGCAGCACTTCACCGTGCCGGTCTCGTCGTTCGACCAGAGCGTCTTCGACGACGGCCTCAACTTCGACGGCTCCTCGATCCGCGGCTTCCAGGCGATCCACGAGTCCGACATGTCGCTGTTCCCGGACCCGACCACGGCGTACATCGACCCGTTCCGCACCGCGAAGACCCTCGTCGTCAACTTCTTCATCCACGACCCGCTCACCGGTGAGGCGTACTCCCGCGACCCGCGCAACATCGCACGCAAGGCGATGGCGTACCTGGCCAGCACCGGCATCGGCGACACCGCCTACTTCGCCCCCGAGGCGGAGTTCTACGTCTTCGACAACGTGCGCTTCGAGACCAAGCAGAACGCCGGCTTCTACGAGATCAACTCCTCGGCCGGCGCCTGGAACACCGGTGCGCCGTTCGAGAACGACAACCGCGGCTACAAGGTGAAGTACAAGGGCGGCTACTTCCCGGTGGCGCCCACCGACCACTTCGGCGAGCTGCGCGACGAGATGGTCATCGAGATGGAGAGGTCGGGTCTCCACGTCGAGCGCGCCCACCACGAGGTCGGCACCGCCGGCCAGGCCGAGATCAACTACCGGTTCGACGAGCTGCTCAAGGCCGCCGACGACGTGATGAAGTTCAAGTACATCGTGAAGAACGTCGCCTGGCGCAACGGCAAGACCGCGACCTTCATGCCGAAGCCGATCTTCGGTGACAACGGCTCGGGCATGCACTGCCACCAGTCGATCTGGGACAAGGGTGAGCCGCTCTTCTACGACGAGACCGGGTACGCCGGTCTGTCCGACATCGCGCGCTTCTACATCGGCGGCATCCTCAAGCACGCGCCCTCGCTGCTGGCCTTCACCAACCCGACGGTGAACTCCTACCACCGGCTCGTGCCGGGCTTCGAGGCGCCGATCAGCCTGGTCTACAGCTCGCGCAACCGCTCGGCGTGCGTGCGGATCCCGATCACCGGCTCCAACCCGAAGGCCAAGCGCATCGAGTTCCGCTGCCCCGACCCCTCGGCCAACCCCTACCTGGCGTTCTCCGGGCTCCTGCTCGCCGGCCTCGACGGCATCAAGAACAAGATCGAGCCCCCCGAGCCGGTCGACAAGGACATCTACGAGCTCCCGCCCGACGAGATGGCGAACATCGCCCAGGTCCCGACCTCGCTCAACCAGGTGCTCGACACCCTCGAGGGCGACCACGAGTTCCTGACCGCCGGCGGCGTCTTCACCCCCGACCTGATCGAGACCTGGATCGAGTACAAGCGCACCAACGAGATCCTCCCCGTCCAGATGCGCCCCCACCCCCACGAGTTCGAGCTCTACTACGACATCTAGGTGTACCCGGCCAGGACGTTGGTAGCTCCGGCTGGTCATTGACGTGAAGAGAACCTCCGAGTGGGGTGTGGCTTGTCTAAGGCCCACATCCACCCGGAGGTTCCATGTCTCACGGTAATGCGCGGCTGACCGTCCACGGTCGGCTGCTGATCGTTCAACGCCACCAGCAGGGCTGGCGTCAGGCCCACATCGCGGCAGCGATGGGCG
The DNA here is from genome assembly GCA_033854915.1 of Nocardioidaceae bacterium. Classification (GTDB taxonomy): domain Bacteria; phylum Actinomycetota; class Actinomycetes; order Propionibacteriales; family Nocardioidaceae; genus Nocardioides. The sequence continues at coordinate 883 of JAWWPM010000291.1, read as the reverse complement.
TCTCTCGCAAGTGTGTGAAGACCTGGATCGAGCGGTATGCCGCCGTAGGCGAAGCCGGCCTGCAGGACCGTTCCTCCCGACCGCACTCCTGCCCGACCAAGACCTCGGCAGAGGTCGAGCAACGGGTTGTCGAGCTGCGCCACCGTGAGCGACGTGGCCAGGACTGGCTCGGCCCCGAGCTCGGTCTGCCGCCACGGACCGTGGCACGCATTCTGCGCCGCCACCAAGTGCCCTACCTGCGAGAGTGCGACCCCATCACCGGCGAGGTGATCCGGGCATCAAAGGTCACCGCCGTCCGCTACGAACGTGCCCGGCCCGGCGAACTGGTGCACATGGACGTGAAGAAGCTCGGTCGTATCCACGACGGCGGTGGGTGGAAGGCCAAGGGCCGCGAGCACGGTCAGACCTCAAAGCAGAAGCGAGCCAAGATCGGCTACGACTACATCCACTCCCTGATCGACGACCACTCCAGATACGCCTACTCCGAGGTCCTGGCCAACGAGAAGGGTGCGACCTGCGCGGCGTTCTTGCTCCGCGCAGCTCAGGCGTTCGCCGATGCCGGCATCACCAAGATCGAGCGCGTCATCACCGACAACCACTTCTCCTACAAGCGGTCACGAGACATGCACGCCGCAATCGCGGCACTGGGCGCACGACACCTATTCATCAAGCCCCACTGCCCCTGGCAGAACGGCAAGGTCGAACGCTTCAACCGGACCCTGGCCACCGAGTGGGCCTACCGACAGCCCTTCGCCAGCAACGACCAACGAGCAGCCGCTCTTGCACCCTGGCTCGAGCACTACAACACTGACCGACGCCACAGTGCACTCGGGGGACTCCCACCCATCAGCCGGCTACCAACCTGATGGCCGAGTACATCTAG
>JAWWPM010000290.1:0-11330 GCA_033854915.1 Nocardioidaceae bacterium | reverse complement strand
TCCAGTGGCGTGACAAGGCCGTCGACCCGCCCGGCGACTGCACGAGCGAGCTGCAGTTCTACGTCGAGCTGGGCAACCGGATCCGCGCGAAGCTGGCCGGCTCCACCGACGAGCGGGACCGGCCGCTGCTCGACCTCGCTTGGGACTACCCGATCGACGAGCACGGTGAGCCGGACGGCGAGCGGGTGCTGCGCGAGATCAGCGGCACCGGTCCCGACGGCGCGCCACTGTCGGCGTACACCGAGCTGAAAGCCGACGGGTCCACGGCGTGTGGCTGCTGGATCTACTGCGGGGTGTACGCCGAGGGAGTCAACCAGGCGCGGCGTCGCAAGCCGCACTGGGAGCAGGACCTCGTCGCCGCCGAGTGGGGATGGGTGTGGCCGGCCAACCGCCGGATGCTCTACAACCGGGCCTCGGCCGCGCCCGACGGTACGCCGTGGAGCGAGCGCAAGAAGTACCTCTGGTGGGATGCCGACTTGGGCAAGTGGACCGGCCCGGACGTGCCGGACTTCATCCCCGACCGGGCTCCCGACCACGTCCCGGCCGAGGGCGCCCGCGGGCCCGACGCCATCGGCGGGCACGACCCGTTCATCATGCAGACCGACGGCAAGGCCTGGCTGTTCGCGCCGCTCGGGGTGGCCGACGGCCCGCTGCCCACCCACTATGAGCCGCCGGAGTCGCCGGTGGCCAACGCTCTGTACGGTCAGGACAAGAACCCCGGGCGCCGCAAGCTCGATCACGCGGCCAACCCGATCAACCCGAGCGGGAGCGAGGTGTTCCCCTACGTCTTCACCAGCTACCGCCTGACCGAGCACCACACCGCGGGGGCGATGAGCCGCACCCTGCCGCTGCTCACCGAGCTCCAGCCCGAGCCGTTCTGCGAGGTCTCGCCACGGCTGGCGGAGGAGCGCGGGCTCGAGCACGGGGGCTGGGCCACGGTGGTCACCGCCCGCAGCGCGATCGAGGCGCGGGTGCTGGTGACCGACCGGATGCGGTCGCTCCGGCTGGGCGACCGCTGGGTCGAGCAGGTGGGTCTGCCCTACCACTGGGGGCGCAACGGCATCACCCAGGGCGACTCGCCCAACGACCTGGTCAACATCACCATGGACCCCAACGTCTACATCCAGGACAAGGTCGGCACCTGCGACATCCAGCCCGGGCGCCGCCCGCGCGGCCCGGCTCTCACGTCGTACGTCGAGGGCTACCGGCGCCGCGCGGGGATCGGCACCGAGCCGGCGACCGACGACGTACCCGAAGGTGAGGCCGACTGATGGGCAAGCTGTCCGGACCGCTCGACGACGTCACCGGCGACGCCGGCTACGCCGAGCACCCACCGCGGATGGGGTTCTTCACCGACACCTCGGTCTGCATCGGGTGCAAGGCCTGCGAGGTCGCGTGCAAGGAGTGGAACTCCGTGCCCGACGACGGCTACCTGCTCACCGGCATGTCCTACGACAACACCCAGCAGCTCGGTGCCAGCACCTGGCGCCACGTGGCGTTCGTCGAGAAGCCGTCGACGACGTCGGTCGACCTCGGGATGCCGGGCTCGGCGCCGCCTCCGGGGGAGCACCCGCACGGCCAGGACCAGGCGACAGAGTCGGGCGACGGCAGCATCCGCTGGCTCATGTCGTCCGACGTGTGCAAGCACTGCACCCACGCGGCCTGCCTCGACGTGTGCCCCACCGGCTCGCTGTTCCGCACGGAGTTCGGCACCGTCGTGGTCCAGCCCGACATCTGCAACGGCTGCGGCTACTGCGTGCCTGCCTGCCCGTACGGCGTGATCGACCTGCGCAAGGAGGACGGCCGGGCCTTCAAGTGCACGCTGTGCTACGACCGGCTCAAGGACGGCCAGACGCCCGCCTGCGCCCAGGCCTGCCCGACGGAGTCCATCCAGTTCGGCGAGCTGGACGAGCTGCGTGAGCGCGCCGACCTGCGGCTCGCGGAGCTCCACGACAAGGGTGTCGACGTGGCGCGCCTCTACGGTCACGACCCCGACGACGGCGTCGGCGGCGACGGCGCGTTCTTCCTGCTCCTCGATGAGCCCGAGGTCTACGGTCTCCCGCCGGACCCCGTGGTGACGACTCGCGACCTCGTCTCCATCTGGAAGCACGTGGGTGCCGCCGCCGCGGCGCTCACCGGGCTCGGCGTCGTCTCGTTCCTGGGGCGACGGCGATGAGCCCGCGTCGCGAGCAGGCCATGGTTCCCGAGGCGGCGTTCGAGTCCTACTACGGCCGGCAGATCCTCAAGACGCCCACCTGGAAGACCCCCGACGTACCCCTCTACCTGTTCCTCGGCGGCCTGGCCGGGGCATCCGCCGTGCTTGCCGAGGGTGCGGCGGCCACCGGTCGGCCCGACCTGGAGCGGGTCACCCGGATCGCCGCCGCCGGGGGGGCGGCCGCCGGCACGGTCGCGCTCGTGCACGACCTCGGTCGCCCCGAGCGGTTCCTGCACATGCTGCGGGTCTTCAAGCCGACCTCGCCGCTCTCGGTCGGCTCGTTCATCCTCGCGCCGTTCAGCGGACTCGCCGGCGCGGCCGCCGCCTCGAACCTGACCGGACGGCTGCCCAGGCTGGGCCGGCTGGCCGGGCTCGGCGCCGCGGCATTCGGGCCGCCGCTGGTGACCTACACCGCGGCGCTGATCTCCAACACCGCCGTCCCCGCGTGGCACGAGGGCCACCGCGAGCTGCCGTTCGTGTTCGCCGGCTCCGGGGCCACGGCCGCCGGCGGGGTGGCGATGGCCTTCACCCCCGTCGCCCAGGCCGGCCCCGCCCGGCGGATGGCGATCGGCGGGGCGGCCCTCGAGATCGTGGCCGCCGAGGCGCTGCTGCACCGGATCGGCATGGTCGCCGAGCCCTACCGCGAGGGTCGCCCGGGCCGGCTCATCAGCGTCGCCCGCACCATGACCGCCGTCGCCGCCGGGGTCACCTTCATGGCCGGCCGTCGCTCGCGGGCGGTCTCGGTGGCGGCCGGGCTCACCTGCGTCGCGGCCTCGGCGATGACCAGGTTCGGGATCTTCGAGGCCGGCATCGCCTCCGCGAAGGATCCCAAGTACGTCGTGGTGCCCCAGCGCGAGCGGATGGCCGCCCGCGAGCGCGAGGGTTCCCGGACCGTCTGACGGGCTCACGCGCCCGGAGTTGGTGCCGACCGACCCGAACGGGTACGAACGCAGCATGACCCTCGAGCTGCCCCGCCGCCTGACGCAGTACGCCTCGGGCGGCGGCTGCGCCTGCAAGATCCCGCCAGGTGAGCTGGAGCGGGTGCTGTCCGGCCTGCCCGGCGGCCGAGCAGCCGAGTCGCTGCTGGTCGGGGTCGAGAACGGCGACGACGCGGCCGTCGTACGGCTGGACGACCAGCGAGCCGTCGTGGTCACGGCGGACTTCTTCACTCCCGTCGTCGACAACCTGCGGGACTGGGGGAGGATCGCCGCAGCCAACGCGCTGTCCGACGTCTACGCCATGGGCGGTGAGCCCCTGGTGGCGGTCAACCTGCTGGCCTGGCCGCGCGACGAGCTCCCCTTCGAGCTGGCGGGCGAGGTGCTGGCCGGAGGAGCGGAGATCGCCGCGGAAGCCTCCTGCCACCTCGCCGGAGGGCACAGTATCGACGACCGCGAGCCGAAGTACGGCCTCGCGGTGACCGGCATCGCAGACCCCGCCCGGCTGCTGCGCAACGACGCCGGTCGGCCCGGGGTACCTCTCACCCTGACCAAGCCGCTGGGCCTCGGTGTGCTGAACAACCGGCACAAGGCGACCGGGGAGGCCTTTCCCGAGGCGGTCGCGGTGATGACCCGCCTCAACCGCGACGCCTCCCGGGCGGCCCTGGCGGCCGGACACACCTGCGCCACCGACGTCACCGGCTTCGGGCTGCTGGGCCATCTGCTGAAGCTGTGCCGGGCCAGTGGCGTGGACGCCGAGCTCGACGCCTCGGCCGTGCCCTATCTCGACGGCGCGCGGGCCTCGCTGGCAGCGGGCTTCGTGCCGGGCGGTTCACAGCGCAACCTGGACTGGGTCCGGCCCCACGTCGACGCCGGTGTCCCCGACGACGAGCTGCTGCTCCTCGCAGACGCGCAGACCTCGGGCGGCCTGCTCGTCGCCGGCGAGCTGCCCGGGCAGCCGGTGGTCGGACGGCTCCTTCCGCGCGCCGGCGCCGCCGCGGTGCTCCGGGTCAGCTGAGCCACAGGGACTACTCCGTGCGGTCCAAGGTCCCCCGCGCGCGCGGTGACCTCGTGCTCTGCTCGCGGTGGGGCCGTTGGCGATGAGATGGGCTCACCCCCGAGGAGGACCCATGCCCCGCCACACCTGGACCGTGCGCGTCGAGCTGTGCGAGACGTACGACGCGGTGTTCGCCCATGCCTACCTCGAGAACGGCCCGATCCACCTCAGCGGCCGCGGCCGAGCGCCCGTCGCCGTCCTGACCCAGGCGACGCACGCCCGAGCCGTCGCCGCCTGTCGCGCGCTCGCGGACCTGAGCCAGGTGATGCTGGCCGCCGAGCAGGTGCCGGCCGACGCCGAAGTCCCGGACCCGACCCCACCCGACCTGACGCCACCGGCACCGGCGCACGTGCGGGTGGTCCCTGCCCCCGAGCCGAACCACTCCATCTTCGCCGCGTCGCCCGAGTCGTCGGTGCTCTCGTCGTCCACGACGCGCCGACCCGCGCGCCGGTGCACGCCTCGCGGACCGCCGAGCGGCCTGGTCCTCGTCCGGCCGGCCCACCTCTGGCGAATGGCGTCGCGGTCAGGGACCCCGTACGTCGTTGGGTGAGCGGAGCTCGGTGCGCGCCACCTTGCGGTCGGTGACCAGGATCCAGACGGCGAGAGCGACGGCACCCAGCACCGCCAGCACGAAGAACACCAGGGCGATGGCCGGGTACCCACCGAGCCGTTGGTCGGTCTGGACCTGCATGAGCATGGCGGCCCCGATGATGGTGGCCGCGATGACGAGCCCCAGCGTGAGCCGGTTGGCGAGACGCTGCAGCACCAGGTGGAGACGCACCTCGTCCATCGCGTCCACGCGTAGCTGGAACTGGCCCTCGGCGAGGGCATCGAGGATCTGGTTCGCGCGACGCGGCAGCTGGGAGGTGAACTCCTTGGCGTCCAGTGCCGCAGCGACCAGGTCACCGGGGGAGGTCGTCAGGCCGCTGCGCAGGAGCTCCCGCACGTTGCCGCGGATCGCCTCGGCCGGTGCGAAGCCGGGATCCAGATGCAAAGTGGACTGGTCGAGGTTGAGCAGCGCCTTGCCGACCATCGACATCTCAGCCGGAGGACGCAGACGATGGGATCCCGATACCCGGCTCAGCTCGACGAGCACGGTGCCGGCCTGGAGCTCGGCACCCTCGGCCATCGCTTCGGAGACGAGGTGGGTGACGTCGTCGCGGAACGCCTCGGCGTCGTAACCGTCGAGCGGGTGCCCGAGGTCGGCGAGCACTCTCGCGACCTGTTCGCCGTTCCCGTCGCTGATCGCCATCAGCAGGCGCAGGATCCGTTGCTGGATCCGGGGTGGCACGTTCACGACCATGCCCAGGTCGAGGATGGCAAGGCGCCCGTCGGGAGTGAGGAGCAGGTTGCCCGGGTGGGGGTCCGCGTGCAGGAACCCTTCGTGCAGGATCGAGCGCAGATAGGCGCTGAACAGCTGCTCCACGAGCGGTCGCGCCTCGACGTCCATGAGCCCGAGCGGCCCGACGTCGGTCACTTTGCGGCCCTCGATGTAGTCCATCGTCAGGATGCGTCCGGTGGTGAGGTCGAGGACCGGCTCGGGCACGACCAGCAGGTCGTAGCCGCTCGTCAGCTCGCCGAAGCGCAGGAGGTTGCGGGCCTCTCGCCGGTAGTCCAGCTCCAGCCTCAATGACCGCTCGAACTCGCCGAGCAGCCGCGCGAACCCGTAGGTCCGGCCTACATCGGTCCGTTTGTCGGCGAGCCCGGCCAGGGTGGTCAGTGTCTTGAGGTCGCCGGTGACGGCCTCGCGGGCGTCAGGCCGCTGCACCTTGACCGCGACCTCGCGACCGCTGCGCAGCGTGGCCCGGTGCACCTGCCCCAACGACGCGGCGGCCAGCGGCTCGGTGTCGAACTCGGCGAACAGGTGGCGCACATCGCTGCCCAGCTCCTGGGTGACGAGCTCGGCGACCTGCGCGTAGGAGAACGGCTCCACCTCATCCTGCAGCCGGCTCAGCGCGGTGGTGTAGGCCGCCGGCAGCAGGTCGAAGCGGGTCGACAGCAGCTGGCCGAGCTTGATGTACGTCGGGCCCATGGACTCCAGGTCCGTGGCGAACGCCTCGGCCCGGTCAGCGTCGCCGGCCGGCACCTCGCCGTCCGCGACGTAGGAGTCGAGGCCTGCGCCAGACACGAGGTCGGAGCGGCCATGGCGCACCAGCAAGCGGACCAGAGCCGTGTAGCGGTCAGCGGCGCCACGGTGGGGGGAGGACACGCGCGTCAGCATGCCCTATGGATCGCGCACGCAGGTGACAACCACCTGACCGTCGTCCGGTTCACGGCGTGACCGTGGCGGTCGGCGCCGTGGTGGGCGCCGAGGTCGGTGCCGACGTCGTCGGCGCGGTGGTGGGTGTGGTGGTCGTGGTCACCGTGGTCGGAGCCGTTGTGGGAGCCGAGGTCGACGTCGTGGCGCTGGGGGAGGAGGACGGCGACGAGGAGGCGCTCGGGCTCGCTGTGGGACCGCTGGTGTGCGCGATCGGTGATGGATGGTGACCCCGCGCGGGCGTGAGCGGGTTGGGGGACACCACTCGCTGGCCGGCGGGCGCGAGCAGGATCGAGGCAGCGACCACGCTGCCCGCCACGGCGACCAGCCCGGCCGCGGTGAGGGTGACCGGCCGTGCGCCGTACCGGCGGAACTCCGTGCGCCGGCGCTCCCGAAGCTCGGGCGTGAGGGCGGCCCGTTGGGCACCGAGGCTGTTCAAGGGAGCCGAGACGAACGCCAGCGTCGGCCAGACCAGCAGGGCCGCGGTGACGATGCCGGCACTGCCGGCGGCGGCGAGCGAACCGACGATCGCGGCGATGCCGAGCCCACCGAGCAGCGACTCAGGCAGGTTGCCGCGGACGGCGTCCCACCAGTGGGCGTCCTCGGCGGTCTTGGGGGTGCGCAGGAACTCGGCCTCCTTGGCGAACAGCCCCTGGACCGACGCGCGGGCCACGACCACCGAGGTCGACTGCCAGATCATGAACGCGCCGAGGGCATCGCGCCACGAGGCGCCGGTGCCGCGCCGCAGCAGCGCCACCGCACGCACCAGGCCGAGCACGGCCAGCAGCGGGATCGCGGCGAGCAGGAAGCCGCTGAGCTTGCGGAACAGCAACCCGCCGCCCAGGGCGACGTTGCCGGCCCCGAGCAGCAGGAAGAGGAAGAAGATCACAGCCAGCAGGTCGCCGTACCACTGCACGGCGCCGGAGAGGTAGGCCCAGCGCTGTCCCTGGTCCATCCGGTTGCGGGCGTTGGACCGTCCGGGCAGCATCAGCCGCCAGTGACGCCGCAGGATCTGGATGCCGCCGAAGCACCAGCGGAAGCGTTGCCCCTTCAGCGCCTCGAAGGTCAGCGGCATGACCCCGTGTCCGAAGGACTTGTCGACGTGCAGGCCGCTCCAGCCGTCCCGCAGGATCCGCAGCGACAGCTCGGCATCCTCGGTGATGCACCACTCGTCCCAGCCGCCCGCCTGCTCGAGCGCCCGGCGTCGGATCAGCCCCATGGTGCCGGCGAAGATCGCGCCGTCCCGCTCGTTGCGGGAGGGCTGGGAGACGGCGAAGAAGTACTTGTAGGAGTAGTAGAGCCGCCGGAAGAACGGCGCTCCCTCCCACTCGCGGTAGTCCTGCGGCGCCTGGATGAAGCCCAGCTCCGGGTCGGCGAAAAGCGGCGCGCACGCGCGCAGGAAGTCGTGGTCGAGCTGGTAGTCGGCGTCGATCACGCCGATCAGCTCGGCGCGGGGGTCGATCATCTCGCGCAGCGCGTAGTTGAGGGCGCCGGACTTGTAGCCGGGCCAGTCGGCCAGGTGGACGAACTTCACGCCGTGCCCGCGGCACCACGCCTCGACCGGCCGCCACAGCGACTCGTCGTCGGTGTTGTCGTCGATCGCGATGATCTCGAAGGCGGGGTAGTCGACCGCCACCAGCGACTGGAGGGTCTCGATCACCATCTCCGGAGGCTCGTTGTAGGCGGGCACCTGCAGGCTCACGAAGGGCAGCTCGGCGTCCGGCACGCTGCCCGGGGCGCCCGCCGCGTTGCGCCGGTTCCAGGTCTCGCGCCCCAGCGCGTCGCAGAGCTCCCAGAGGTACGCCGTGGCGAGGAACGCGGCGAACGCCTCGAGTGCCCAGAGGAAGAGCGCGCCGATGGTGCCGGCGATGCCCAGGTGGCTGACGAACGTCCACCACATCATGTAGACGAGGTAGGCCAGGAAGAGGTACGCCGTCGCCGACCAGGCGATGTGGGCACGGGCACTCCACTGCCGCGTGGCGGGCAGCCAGACGACACTCATCGCCAGGAAGCCGGCGGTGCCGGCGATCGTGTTCGACCGGGTCACCCCGAAGACGTCGAGCGCACCGGCCGCGACCGCCGCCAGCACGACGGTGGCCACCACGGAGAGCAGGAGACGTCGCGTCGCGGGCCAGACGCCCGTCCTGCGGCCCTCGACAGGGGAGCGGGTGAACAGCGCCAGGGTGGCGAGCGGAGTGGCCACGAGGCCGGCCAGCAGCAGGGCAGCGAGCATCGCGGGGGCGTCCTCTCGGGAACGGCGGGCGCGCGAAAGCCTAGGACCGGCCCGGCGCGCCGACCCCGCCCCAAAGGGTGAGGTCGTCGCGGCCTCGAGGGCTCAGCCCATGAAGCCGAGGGTCTGCGGAGTCAGGCCCGGGAACACGGTGGACACCGGGCTGCCGAAGCGCGCAGAGACGATCTCGGCCAGCACGTTGCGGTAGTCCGTGGTGACGTGCAGGTCGGACTCCAGGTCCTCGCTCAGCGGCTTCCAGCCCTGCTGCTGGTTGACGTAGTACGCCCCGCCCTTGACCCCGGCGCCGGCCACGAACATGACGTTGCCCCAGCCGTGGTCGAGCCCACGGTTGCCGTTCTCCAGGACGCGCCGCCCGAACTCGCTGATCGTGACCAGGGTGACCTTGTCGGCCTGGTCGCCGAGGTCCCCGAAGAAGGCTGCGAGCGACGTGCCCAGGTCCTCGGCGTTGCCCCGCATCAGGCCGTTGTCCAGGTCGCCGAGGTCGACGTGCATGTCCCAGTCGCCCTGGTCGACGGTGATCACCTGGGTGCCCACGTTGCCCCGGATGATCCGGGCCGCCGCCGAGAGCGCCTGGCCGAGGTGCGAGCCGCCGTACGACGCGCTGTTGTCGGTCGCCTGGACCGCGGGCGTGATGTCCGCGGTGGCCTGCAGGGTGGAGCGCACCGCGACGCCCATCGCGCTGCGGTCGTGGTCCCAGAGGGTGTGCAGCGAACGCCGCCGCTTGCCGGCGGGGTCGGTGTCCCACTGGTCGTCGCCGGCGATCGAGGCGTCGTCCAGCGAGCTCACCGTCATCAGGGGCACCGGGCCGGCCAGCTCGCTGGGCGGGGCGCCGCTGAGGATGCCCACCCCTTGGAGGGGCGAGCCGTCCGAGCCGGCCCCGACCAGCCGGTTGAGCCAGCCGATCCGGGCGCCCGAGCCCGGGTTGGCCTCCTCGACCTCCTCCATCGCCGAGAAGTGCGAGCGGTTCGCCACGGTCAGGCCGGTGGCCTGGATCGCCGCCAACCGTCCGGTGCTCCACAGGGTCGAGAGCGGGGAGAGCTTCGGGTGCAGACCGAAGAAGCCGTCGGTGGTGCCGGCGAGCAGCTGGTCCTGCGGGACGGCGATGGTGGGGCGCGCGGAGTAGTAGCCGGGATCGCCGTACGGCACGACGAGCGACAGGCCGTCCGCACCGCCGCGCAGGGAGAGCACGACCAGCACCGCGGAGGCCGGGGTGGGTGACGAGGCGGAGGCGGAGACGGTGGCCGAGCCCACCATGAACGTCGCACCGCCCAGCGCGAGCGCACCGCGCAGCACGCTGCGCCGGTTGAGCGCGGCGAACTCCGGGCAGCACTCGCCGCCGATCGGGGCAGGGGTCATCGGGGTCACCGCCGCAGGAAGTCGGGAGAGTCGAAGAACGTCGTCAGCAGCCGGGGGAACAGCCACTTCATGACCGGGTGGTCCTTGGTCACCTGCTCGTGCGCGCCGGCCGCCACCGCCTCGCGACACGCCTGCTGGAGGGTGTCGCTCGCGGTCCGCTGCAGGATCTGCTGGGCCAGGTGGTCGACCAGATGGTCGAACCGGACCGCCGGGGCCGGCAGCCAGGAGGTCGGTTGCCGATAGTGGACGCCCTCGCTGGGCCACCAGCCACCGGCCATGCCGTAGTGGGTGCTCATCGAGCCCATCACCCGCGACGGCGACGCCCAGGCGGCACCGACGATCGGCTGACCGTTGGGAGCGGGCCACGACATCGGCATCATCCCCATGCTGCTGGCCTGCCAGACCAGCTGATGGGCCGCCTGGTCCTGGTCCGGCGGCCTGGACACGCTCACCCCCATCAGGCGGTACGTCGCCACCAGGTCGTTCTCGGGATCGCGGATCTTGTCGCCGACCGAGCGCCGGAACTCCGTGGAGTCCACGAGCGCCCTGAGCACCGGGCGGATCTGCGTGCCGTGCTTGAGGTACACGCGGGCCAGGTGCCTGACCAGCGACCCGGGCGGGGTGTCGGAGACGAACGCGGTGGCGAGCTTGCCCGCGAGGTGCTCCGCGGTCGCCGGATGGTGCGCCAGGTAGTGCAGGTAGTCGCGGGTGACCCGGCGCCCGTCGCTCGACGCGTTCTCGCTGTGGAACCCGAGCACCCGCACCGGTCGGTGGAAGTGCGAGCCCTGGTCGTAGAACGCGGCCCAGGTGTTCCACATGTCGACCCGCCAGCCGGTGAGGATCCGGGCCGAGTCGACCACGTCACGCTCGTGGTAGCCGGCGGCCAAGCCGACCGTGTGCAGCTCGAGGAGCTCGCGGCCCTGGTTCTCGTTGGGGTGGTCCTTGTCCGACACGGCATTGCCCAGGTAGAGGCCCATCGCCGGGTGCACGGTGACCGCCTGGAGCAGCGACTCGAAGGAGTCGAGCGCGCGCGCCCGGATCACGTCGCCATAGTGCTTGCGATAGGTGTAGACACCATCGGCGCCGACCGGCACGTTGAAGTGGTTCTCCCAGAACTCCGTCATGGTCTCGAGAAGCTGACGCCGGCTCCTCATCCGCCGCAGCAGCAGCCAGTTCTGGTAGTCGGCCATCACCTCCCAGCCACCCACCTGCCCGCTGTCGTTGGCGGCCGCGATCCGCGACGTGGACCATTTCAGGTG
>JAWWPM010000289.1:0-4730 GCA_033854915.1 Nocardioidaceae bacterium | reverse complement strand
GCTGTCGGTGGTGCGGTCGAGCTTCAAGCCCGAGTTCCTCAACCGGCTCGACGAGATCGTGGTCTTCGAGGCGCTGACCCGCGACGAGCTCTCGCACATCGTCGACCTCCAGCTTTCACTGCTGGAGAAGCGGCTGGCCGTGCGCCGGATCACGATCGACGTCTCCGACGCCGCCCGCGCCTGGCTGGCCGAGACCGGCTATGACCCGGCGTACGGCGCCCGCCCGCTGAGGCGCCTGATCCAGAGCGCGATCGGCGACCGGCTCGCCCGGCTGCTGATCGGTGGTGAGGTCACCGACGGCGGCAAGGTCGGGGTCGACGTGCACGAGGGTGAGCTCGTCCTGACGCCCGTCTGAAGTCCGCCTGCGCCCTTCTTTGCGCCTGGTGGCCGGTTCGGTCGGCGCGCCGTCGTCAGGCGTGGGTGATACCTGAGCGGTGAGGGCTGGGGTGCTGGTGGAAGTAGGTGAGGATCGCGACGGTGACGACGACGCTGACGATGCCGAGCACGATCCCGGTCCAGGCGGCCCAGCGGCCCTTCAGCGCACCGTCGGCGGCGTTGATGTGGGTGAGCGCCTCCCGGCCGACCCAGATGGCTGGGATGCCGGCCAGGGCGAGGAGCAGGAGGCTCAGCAGGCCGAGCGTGAGCGCGTTGCGGGCGCGGGTGTCGATGGCGCTCGAGGCGACATGGGTGTCCGGGTCGGTGTCCACTCCGGCGTGCGGCCCGGCCGAGTAGCCGCTCGCGAAAGGCGCGTTGCCAGGGTTGCCGCCGAATATGCTCATGAGCAGCTCCCTGGTGTGTGCAACGTGGTGCGACGGTACACCGCGGTTCGTGCCGTTTCTGGTCGGTCAGCGACTACCGGTGGGAATCGCCGGTCACTGCTCGGTCGGCAGGGTCGGATGGTCGGTGGGGTAGACGCCGATCGCGAAGCCGTACACGGTGTCCCCGGACCTGGGCATCCGGTCGAACTGAGCGACCAGGTCGGCCATCTGCTCCCAGAACCCGGAGACCTGATCCTCCGAGACCCGCGCATGCCGGATGAAGCCCCAGAGGCGCCCTTGCTCGAACGCCTTCGCGGACTCGCGCGCCCCTACCTCGAGGTCGTTGAAGTCACCCGGCATCTGGACGCCGGCGAGTGAGGGCTCCACTGCCACGTGGAACATGCGGGCGGTGCGCCCGTAGAACCGCTCCTCGATCGCGCGCACCTTCCGGGTCCGCACCACTCGGAGCAGGCCGTTGCGGGTGAGCACGTCCACGTGGTGAGCGACGGTGCTCTTCGGTCGCCCGACTGCGGCCGCGAGCTCGGTGACGGTCGCGGCCCGCTCGTGGAGGAGCTGCAGGATCGTGGTGCGGAGCGGGTGGCCGATGGCCTTCACCTGGGACGGGTCGGTCAGCGCCAGCCGATCGGCCAGCTCATAGTCTGGAGGGTTGTCGGCCACGACTGAACAGACTAGCATCGCCGAATGTTCCAGATATGTCGATCAATGAACGACGGGAGTCGATGACATGGCCGAGGTGCTGCTGTACCACCACATCCAGGGCCTGACCGACGGGGTGCGGAGCTTCGCTGACGGCTTGCGTCAGGCCGGGCACACCGTGCACACGCCCGACCTGTTCGATGGACGCACGTTCGCAAGCATCGAGGAGGGTTTCGGGTTCGCCCGCGAGGCGGGCTTCGACGCGATCCGGGAGCGTGGCCAGGCCGCGGCAGACGAGCTCGATCCGGGGATCGTCTATGCCGGATTCTCCTTCGGCGTGACCATCGCGCAGCGGCTCGCGCAGACCCGGCCCGGCGCGCGTGGAGCGCTGCTCATGTACTCCTGTCTCCCGGTCGCGGAGTTCGGTGAGGCGTGGCCGGAGGAAGTGCCGGTGCAGATCCACGGCAAGGAGGGCGACGAGTTCTTCGACGAGGACCTGCCGGCCGCACGGGAGCTCGCCGCGTCCACGCCGGCCGCCGAGCTGTTCCTCTACCCCGGCGACCAGCACCTGTTCGCCGACTCCTCACTCGACGCGTACGACCCGGAGGCAGCCGCCTTGCTGATGGAGCGGGTGCAGACGTTCCTGGCCTCGGCCTGACCGGCCGGACATCGCCAGAGAGGCCGCCTACTCAGCGGCAGGCGAGCGCGTGCGTGGCGACGACCTCCAACTCACAGTGATGGATCTGCCCCCCGAGCGTGCCGAGGGGCGGGCTACGCCTCGGTCGACCTCGACCACAGGTTGATGCCGGAGTCCACGGCGTGCTGGTCGATCTCGGTGAGCTCGTCGGCGGTCAGCGCTGGGAAGTCGAGCGCGTCGAGGTTGGTGTCGAGCTGCTCGACGCTGGACGCGCCGATCACCGCCGAGGTCACCCGCCGGTCGCGCAGCGCCCACTGCAGAGCGAGCTGCGCGAGCTTCTGCCCCCGCTGCTCCGCGATGGAGTTGAGGGCTCGCACCCGGTCGAGCACATCGGCGTCGAGCCCGGCGATCGTCGAGTCCTCGCGGGCGGCCCGAGAGTCGTCGGGCACCCCGTCGAGGTAGCGGTCGGTGAGCAGGCCCTGGGCCAGCGCCGTGAACACGATGCAGCCCATGCCCTGCTCGTCGAGGGCGTCGAGCAGGCCGCCCTCGATCCAGCGGTTGAGCATGGAGTACGACGGCTGGTGGATCAGCAGGGGAGTGCCGAGTGCGCGGGCGATCGTGGCCGCCTCGGTCGTCGCCTCGGGCGAGTACGACGAGATGCCGGCGTAGAGCGCCCGTCCCGACCGCACCGCGGTGTCGAGCGCGCCGATGGTCTCCTCCAGGGGCGTGTCCGCATCGAAGCGGTGGCTGTAGAAGATGTCGACGTAGTCGAGCCCCATCCGCGCGAGCGACTGGTCGAGCGAGGCGAGCACGTACTTCCGCGAGCCGCCGCCCTGCCCGTAGGGGCCCGGCCACATGTCGTAGCCGGCCTTGGTCGAGATCACCAGCTCGTCGCGGTAGGGCGCGAAGTCCTCGCGCAGGTAGCGCCCGAAGTTCTCCTCCGCGCGACCGTAGGGAGGGCCGGAGTTGTTGGCCAGGTCGAAGTGGGTGACCCCGCGATCGAAGGCCCGGCGCAGGATCGCGCGCTGGGTCTCCTCCGGCCGGTCGTCGCCGAAGTTCTGCCACAGGCCCAGCGACAGCGGCGGGAGCTGGAGCCCGCTGCCTCCGCAGTGGCGGTAGTCGGTGGCGTCGTACCTGCTCTCTGCTGCCTGGTAGCTCATGCGCCCATCCTGCCCCGTGCCGACGATGCCGGGGCACCCGGCCGTGCGTGGTGCAATGGAACCCGTGAGCCAGCCGTCCACGACCCCCGCGCGCCCGTCCCAGGTGACCGTGGCCGCGTGGATGATCATGGTCGGCTCGGTCTTCGTCGTGCTGATGGTGTGGGACCGCATCGCCGGGCTGCACTCGCTGGAGTCGCGCCAGGCGCTGCAGTCGGTGCTCGACGATCCGGGCGTCAAGGGCACCGGCCTCCAGGTGAACGACCTGATCCTGCTGGTCCGCGTGCTGGGCATGGTCGCCGCCGGGTGCGCGACCGCGATGGTGGTGCTGGGCTACCAGACGCTCCAGCGCAGCCGGCACGCGCGCACGTTGCTGAGCGTCCTCGCGTTCCCGCTGTTCGTGTGCGGCCTGGTCGTCGGCGGCTTCGTGTCCTCGGGGGTCGCCGCCGCGGTGGGCACCCTCTGGCTCGGGCCGGCCCGCGCCTGGTTCGACGGTCGCAGCCCTGCCGCGGCCGGACACCCGGCCCCGATCGACCGGAGTGCCTGGGACCGGAGCCCGGGCCAGCACCCGTCGTCGATGCCGACCGCCTCCGGTCGCCCGCCCTCCTCGAGCGAGACCTGGTCCCCGCCGCCCACCTCGGTGTACGACGCGCGGGCCACCGCGGGCTTCGGCGCGGCACCTCCACCGGGACAGGAGACCCGCCCCGACCTGCGCCCGCCGCCCGTGCTGTGGGCCTGCGTGATCACCTGGCTCTTCGCCGGGTTCACCGCGCTGGCGCTGGTCGCCTCGATGGCCTTCCTGGCGGCCAACGCCGGCACGGTCCTCGACAAGATGCACGAGCAGAATCCGGCGCTCTCCCAGCAGGGACTGAGCGACCACCAGATCCTGGTCGTCTGCTTCGTGTTCTGCAGCCTGTGCGTGGTCTGGTGCGTGGTCGCGGCCGCCTGCGCCGTGCTGGTGTTCCGTCGGGTGCGCTGGTCGTGGCTGGCCCTCGTCATCTCCACCGCCGGTGTCGCTGCGCTCTGCCTGCTCGCGATCATCGGCTCGGTGGTCACCGTGGTCCCTCTGGCCGCAGCGGGAGCCACGCTGGCCCTGCTGCTGCGACCTGAGTCGCGACGCTGGCTCCGTTGATCAACGGGTGAGCTCGACCCCGGCCAGTCGCCGCAGCGCCTCCTCGATCACGCCGGTCTCCTTGCAGAAGGCCCACCGGACCAGCTGGTCGCCCGCGCTCGTGTCGTGGAACGGCTGGGCCGGGATCGCGACGACACCCGCCCGCTCCGGCAGGGCCAGGCAGAACTGCATGCCGTCGGCCCAGCCCAGGGCCGAGATGTCGGTGAGCGCGAAATAGGTGCCCTCGGGACGGCGTACGTCGAGACCGATCTTGTCGAGGCCGTCGCACAGCAGGTCGCGCCGTGCCTGGAGATCGCGACCCAGGGCCCGGGGCCAGTCCGGCTCGTGGTCGAGCCCGTGCGCGACCGCCGGCTGCAGCGGGGCGCCGGAGGTGAAGGTGAGCCACTGGG
>JAWWPM010000288.1:0-3017 GCA_033854915.1 Nocardioidaceae bacterium | reverse complement strand
CGGGCCAGCGCCGCTGCGAGGTCGAAGCGGAAGCCGTCGACGTGCATCTCGGTCACCCAGTAGCGCAGCGAGTCCATGATCAGCTGGAGCGAGTGGGGGTGCCGGACGTTGAGGGAGTTCCCGGTGCCGGTGTAGTCCATGTAGTAGCGCAGGTCGTCCTCGACCAGGCGGTAGTACGCCGGGTTGTCGAGGCCGCGGAAGCTCAGCGTCGGGCCCAGATGGTTGCCCTCGGCAGTGTGGTTGTAGACGACGTCCAGGATCACCTCGATGCCCGCGTCGTGCATCGACCGGACCATCGACTTGAACTCCTGCACCTGGTGGCCGAGCTGCCCGGCCGAGGCGTAGTCGGCGTGCGGCGCCAGGAAGCCCAGGGTGTTGTAGCCCCAGTAGTTGCGCAGGCCCTTGTCGAGCAGGGTGCTGTCCTGCACGAACTGGTGCACCGGCATCAGCTCGATGGCGGTGATCCCGAGCCGGGTCAGGTGGTCGGTGACCGCCGGGTGCGCGAGGCCGGCGTAGGTGCCACGCTGCTCCTCGGGTACGTCGGGGTGCAGCTGGGTCAGACCCTTCACGTGGGCCTCGTAGATGATCGTCTCGTTGTAGGGCACGTTCAGCCGGCGGTCGCCCTCCCAGTCGAAGAACGGGCTGGTCACGACCCCGAGCGTCATGTGCGGGCCGGAGTCCTCGTCGTTGCGCGAGTCCGGTCCCTCGTCGAAGTCGTAGCCGAAGACCGACGGGTGCCAGTCGATCTCACGGTCGGTGGCCTTCGCGTAGGGGTCGAGCAGCAGCTTGGCGGGGTTGCAGCGCAGGCCGCGCGACGGGTCGTAGGGACCGTCGACCCGGTAGCCGTAGCGCTGGCCGGGCTGCACGTGCGGGAGGTAGCAGTGCCACACGTGGGCGTCGACCTCGCGGACCTCGACCGGGGTCTCGGTGCCGTCGGCGTCGATCAGGCAGAGCACCACGCTCTCGGCCACCTCGCTGAACAGCGCGAAGTTGGTGCCGCCACCGTCGAACGTCGCTCCGAGCGGGTAGGCGGTCCCCGGCCAGACGTCAATGTCAGTAGTCATTGGCACGATCCAATCACAGGGCAGGGGGGTATCCATCGGGGTGAGCGTCCTGCCCGACCCTAGGCTGGTTCGCATGACGCTCCCCGATGCCGACCGACTCACCGCCGCCGGACTGGCGCTGGAGGTCGACGGCGCGCTCGCGACGGTCACCTTGAACCGCCCGGAGCGCCGCAACTCGATGACGCCGACCACCTGGCGCACGCTCGCCGAGATCGGCGACGGCCTGCCCGCGGAGACCCGCGTGGTGGTGGTCAAGGGTGCCGGCGCCGCGTTCTCAGCCGGTATGGACCGCTCCATGCTCTCGCCCGACGGACCGCCCGGGGAGAAGGGTTTCCTGGCGCTGCTGGAGATGACCGACGAGGAGTTCGCCGACGAGATCGCCGGCTACCAGGACGGGTTCGTCTGGCTGGCCCGGCCCGACCTGGTCACCGTGGCCCAGGTGCACGGCTACGCGATCGGCGGCGGCTTCCAGCTCGCGCTCGCCTGCGACCTGCGGGTGGTCGCCGACGACGTCCAGTTCTGCATGAAGGAGCCCGCGCTCGGCCTGGTCCCCGACCTCGCGGGAACAAAACCCCTGGTCGCGGCGGTTGGCTATGCGCGAGCGCTGGAGATCTGTGCGACCGCGCGCTACGTCGGAGCAACCGAGGCAGCCGCGATCGGGCTGGCCAACCTCGTCGTACCGGGCGCTGAGCTGGACGCCACCGTGGCCGACCTGGCCCAGGCGATCATCGCCAACCCGCGCGACGCGGTCTCCGGCACCAAGGCCCTGCTGCAGCAGGCGTCCCACCGCACGCTGGACGACCAGCGGCGGGAGGAGCGCACCCGTCAGGTGGGCCTGATGCGGGCGCTCGCCCGACAGTTCTGACGCGCCGCCACGGCGGCGCCCGACGGGAGGAGATGCCCATGGCTGGCATGCACCCCATGGGTGGTCGCTGGTTGCGCACCGACCGCAGCGCGGTCAACGCACGGCTCACCCGCAAGACACTGCGCCGGATCGCCGGCTTCGCCGTTCCCCACCGTGCGGTGATCGCCGCGTTCCTGGCGGTGACAGTGCTCGACGCCGCGCTCGTGGTGGCCAACCCGCTGATCATCAAGCACATCGTCGACGTCGGCATCGGCCAGCACCAGGGTGCCGTGATCACCTGGTTCGCGCTGCTGATGGTGGGCGTCGCGGTCGTCGACGCCGGCTTCGGCGTACTCGGCGGCTGGCTGTCGTCGCGGATCGGCGAGGGCCTGATCTACGACCTCCGCACCAAGGTGTTCTCCCACGTGCAGCGGATGTCGCTGGCGTTCTTCACGCGCACCCAGACCGGTGCGCTGGTCTCGCGGCTCAACAACGACGTGATCGGCGCCCAGCGCGCGTTCACCTCGGTGCTGTCGAGCACGGTGTCCAACTCGATCAGCGTGGTCGTGGTCGGGATCGCGATGGTGGCGCTGAGCTGGCAGGTCACCCTGCTGTGCCTGTCCATGTTCCCGCTGCTGATCCTCGCCTCCCGCTGGGTGGGTGCCCGGCTGGCCGGCCTCACACGGCAGCAGATGGACGGCAACGCCGACCTCGGCAACATGATGACCGAGCGGTTCAACGTCGGCGGGGCGCTGCTGCTGAAGCTGTTCGGCCGCCGTGGCGAGGAGGACGAGAAGTACGGCGAGAAGGCCGCGCTGGTGCGTGACCTCGGGGTCCGGATCTCGCTGATCGGCCGTGTCTTCGGCGCCACCATGATGCTGGTGCCGGCGCTCGCCACCGCTCTGGTCTACGGCGTCGGCGGACACCTCGCGATGTCCGGCACCCTCACCGTGGGCACCCTGATCGCCCTCGCCACCCTGCTGCTGCGGCTGCTCGGCCCGCTGCAGGGACTGAGCAACGTCCGGGTCGACGTGATGACCGCGTTGGTCAGCTTCGACCGGGTCTTCGAGGTGCTCGACCTGCCGTCCACGGTGCAGGAGAAGCCGGGC
>JAWWPM010000287.1:0-8532 GCA_033854915.1 Nocardioidaceae bacterium | reverse complement strand
CCCGGATGCCCCACTTGCCGGTCGCCTCGTCGAGCACGCCGCGCAGGCCGGAGTTGATCTGGTCGCGGCTGGTCAGCGTCTCCTCGAGGTCCATGCCGCCGACGATGTTGCGCAGCGTGGTCATGGTCAGCTGCTCGATCGCCTGGATGTAGTTGGCGATCTCGTAGGTAGCTGCGATCGGGTCGGTCACCTGGAAGTAGATGACGGTGTCGATCGAGACCACCAGGTTGTCCTCGGTGATCACCGGCTGGGGCGGGAAGCTGACGACCTGCTCACGCAGGTCGATCAGGTACCGCACCTTGTCGATGAACGGGACGACGACGTTCAGCCCTGCGGGCAGGGTCTCCTTGTACTTCCCGAAGCGCTCCAGGATCCCGGCCCGCGCCTGCGGGATGATGCGTACGGTCCGTGCCAGGAGCACGATCACGAACAGCACGATCAGGGCCAGAAGTGCGTACACGACTGTCATCGAACGGTTCCTCTCAGTGGTGCGGGCTACGGCAGGATCTCGCCCACAGGGTGGACGAAGGCCGTGGCTCCGCGGATGGCGAACACCTCGACGGTGGCGCCGGATGGAATGGTCAGGGACTCGTCGTACGGCTGGGCGCTCCAGATCTCGCCGGCGATCTTCACCCGGCCGGGCTGCTGGCTCGAGAGCTCCTGGGTCACCACGCCCTGGTGGCCGACCAGCTTGTCGTGTCCGCTGACCAAGGTAGGGCCGTGGTGCAGCTTCGCGACCAGGTTGGGCCGGACCAGAGCCAGCATCGCCGCGGCCCCTCCACCGGCGAGCAGCACTTGGAGGATCACCGGGAATGACGCCAGCGCCGCCAGCGCGCCGACGACGGCACCGACCGCGAGCATCAGCAGGACCAGATCGAGGCTGAGCATCTCGGCCATGCCGAGGGCCACCGCCAGGACCATCCAGACGGCCCAGAGATGATTCCCCAGCCACTCCACGCTTTCAGCCTAGTCGTTCACAGGTCGCGCACATGCTCAGTCGGAGGTACGGCGTCGCGTGCGGCGGCGTGCGGCCCAGCGACCGGCCTCGTGGGAGAGCACGAGCGGCATGCCGAACGTCTCGGTCAGGTGCTCCTCGGTGACGACCTCGGCCAGCGGACCCTCGGCCACGACGGTGCCCGACCGGAGCAGCAGGGCATGGGTGAACCCGGGCGGGATCTCCTCGACGTGGTGGGAGACCAGCACCGTCGCGGGTGACATCGGGTCGGCTGCCAGGGCCGAGAGGGTGGAGACGAGGTCCTCGCGGCCACCGAGGTCGAGCCCGGCCGCGGGCTCGTCGAGCAGCAGCAGCTCGGGGTCGGCCATCAGGGCGCGCGCGATCTGTACCCGCTTGCGCTCGCCCTCGCTGAGCGTGCCGAAGGTGCGGTGGCGCAGGTGGTCCGCGCCGACGGAGGTCAGCAGCTCGGTGGCGCGGTCGTGGTCGAGGTCGTCGTAGGCCTCGCGCCAGCGCCCGACGACGGCGTACGACGCCGACACGACCACGTCGCGGACCAGCTCGTCGCGCGGGATCCGCTCGGCCAGGGCGGCGCTGGTCAGCCCGATCCGCGGCCGGAGCTCGAAGACGTCGACGGTGCCGAGGACCTCGTCGAGGATGCCGGCGACGCCGTCCGTCGGGTGGATCTGGGCCGAGGCGACCTGGAGCAGGGTCGTCTTCCCGGCCCCGTTGGGACCGAGCACCACCCACCGCTCGCCGTCGGCGACCCGCCACGAGATCTTGTCCAGCAGCGTCGCCGAGCCCCGTCGCACGGTCACCTCGGCGAACTCGATCACCGCGACCATGCGGCAACCCTAGCGACTGCGGCAGCCCTTCCGGGCGCGTATGGTGACCGCCCGTGCCAGCCCGTCACCCGTCGCCGCTCCCCGTGTCGGGCCGCCTCGCCTGGTGGGGTACGGCGTGGCTGCGCGGCCTGGTCGTGACCGACCTGGTCATCGACGCGGTGCTCGCCGACGACGCCACCCACGTGGTCGCCGGACTGCCCGGGACGGAGGGCCCCGTCGCCCTCGCCCGGGCCCTGGCCGAGCTCCGCCTCGCGGGCGCCACCGGGGTCGGCCTGGCTCTCCCGGCGCCCGGCGACCCGGTCGGGCTGGGCGGACCGCCCGACCTCAACGCCGCGGCCCTCGACGCCGGTGAGGCCGCCGTCTCGGCCGGCCTGGCGCTGGTCCCCCGGCGGGTCGGTGCGGCGCTCGAGTGGACGGCGTACGACGCCCGGCCACGCCAGCTCAGCGACGTCGGTGAGTGCGACCGGTCCCTCCGGCTGGCCCTGCAGCAGGCCGCCGGCACGCTTGCCGACCTCGACGTCGCCAGGTGGCGCCCCGAGGTGGCCGACGCGCTGCTCAACCTCCGTCATCGCCCCGAGCTCGTGCCTCCGCCCGGGGTCCCCGGCCGTTGCGTCGAGCTGGCGGGCCGCAGCCTGCAGGCGCTCGGGATCGTCGACCTCGCCCTCGAGGACGACGGCGCCGCCGTCGGCCTCAGCCAGGCCGTCGCGCGTCGTGACGCCCTGGCTCCCCTCGGAGCGGCGGCCCGTCGCGGGCTGGTGGCCGCCTGCTCACCGGAGGTCTGGCCCGAGTGAGGCCGTTCTGACCCGGCGGAGCCGGGGCAGAGCGGCCGAGCGAGCGGCGAAGCGAGCTTGCTCGCGAGCCGACTGACCCAGCCGAGCAAAAGACGTTCTGACCCGGCGGAGCCGGGGCAGAGCGGCCGAGCGAGCGGCGAAGCGAGCTTGCTCGCGAGCCGACCGACCCAGCCGAGCAAGAGACGTGACTCAGCCGGACGGCTCAGCCGTTGCCGCCGTAGCCGTATCCCCCGGGCCCACCGCCGGTCGCTGCGGCACCCTTGGGGGACGGACCGTACTTGTTGTCGGCGTGGCTGTCGGAGCACCACCACACGATCAGGAAGATCCAGCCGACGACGATCACGAGCCAGAGCAACTGCCACCAGCCCGAACGCCCGGTGTCGTGCAGCCGCCGCGCGCCGACCGCCAGGGACGGGAGCAGCAGTGCGAGGTTGGCCAGGGAGCCGACCAGGCCGTTGCCACCCACCGTGGCGGTGCCGAGGACGGCGTCGATGATGCCCGCCACCAGTCCGACGAGCACCGTGAACAGCGCCCACCACCAGAACTCCGAGCGGCGCGCCCGGCCGTTGAAGTCGGCGTACTTGTGTAGGCAGATCTTGACGGCATCGGGGAACTGCATGGGACCTCCCAGGTCTGGCAGCACCGTAGCGTGTCTCGACCTCAGCCCTGGGTCCAGACCGCCAGCTGGTTGCCCGCCGGGTCGGCGAAGTGGAAGCGCCGCCCACCAGGGAACTCGAACGGCTCCTCGGTGATCTCGCCACCGGCCGCGCGCACCGCGTCGAGGGTCGCGTCGAGGTCGTCGCTGTAGAGGATCACCAGCGGCAGCCCGGCGCCGGCGGGGCGCACGGGGTTGAGGCCGCCCATCTCGCCGTCGCCACCGGGGCGCTGGATGCCGGTGTAGTCGGGGCCGTAGTCGGTGAAGGACCAGCCGAGGGCGTCGGCGTAGAAGCTCTTGGCGGCCGGGATGTCGGGCGCGGCGAGCTCGATGTAGTCGAAGGTGTGATGTCGGTCGTTCTCAGCCATGCGCGACACACTACGGACGACGACCGACAACCAGCAGCGCGCCGATAGCCTCGTGGCCTGATGACCGACCACAAGCCGGAGACGCTGCTCCTCACCCTCTCGGGCAAGGACCGGCCCGGCGTCACCTCGGCCATGTTCGAGACCCTGACCCGGGCCGGCGTCGAGGTGCTCGACATCGAGCAGATCGTGCTGCGGCGTCGCCTGATCCTCGGCATCCTGGTGACCGCACCCCGCGACTGGAAGCGTCTGCGCGACGCCGTCGAGCAGACGGCTGCCGCCCTCGGCATGACGGTCGATGTCGACCGCGGCGTCGGCGACAACAAGGTACGCCGCGATGGTCGCTCCCACGTCACCGTGATCGGCGCTCCCCTGAAGGCGGCGGCGATGGCAGCCGTGGCCGGCCGGATCGCCGACAGCGGGGCCAACATCGACCGGATCGAACGGATGGCGCGCTACCCCGTCACGGCCATCGACCTCCACGTATCGGGCACCGACCCCGAGCGGCTGCGGGCGCTGCTCAGCGTCGAGGCGGCCGCCCAGGGCGTCGACATCGCCGTCCAGTCGGCCAACCTGCTCCGCCGTGCGATGCGGCTGATCGTGATGGATGTCGACTCGACCCTGATCCAGGGCGAGGTGATCGAGCTGCTCGCCGCCCACAGCGGACACCAGGCGGAGGTCGCGGCGGTCACCGAGCGGGCGATGCGCGGCGAGCTCGACTTCGAGGAGTCCCTGCGGGCCCGGGTGTCCCTCCTGGCCGGCATCCCCAGCACCGCCCTCGACCAGGTGTACGACGAGCTGGTGCTGGCCCCGGGGGCCCGCACCCTGGTGCGCACTCTCCGCCGCCTCAACTACCGCTTCGCCCTGGTCTCCGGTGGCTTCAGCCAGATCACCGACCGGCTCGCCGACGACCTGGGCATCCACTACTCCCGGAGCAACGAGCTCGAGATCGTCGACGGGGTCCTCACGGGCCGGATCATCGGTGACGTCGTGGACCGGGCCGGGAAGGCCACGGCGCTGCGCTACTTCGCCGAGCAGGTCGGCGTGCCCGTCGAGTCGGTGGTCGCGATCGGCGACGGCGCCAACGACCTCGACATGCTGGGCATCGCCGGGCTCGGCATCGCCTACAACGCCAAGCAGCTCGTGCAGGACGCCGCCGACACCACGGTCAACGTCCCCTACCTCGACGCGATCATCTACCTGCTCGGCATCTCCCGCGAGGAGGTCGAGACGCTCGACGCCGAGCACGGCGTCGTCACGCCCGCGCCACCGCTCTGAACCGCAGGCTCAGCCACGACCCACGTGGAACCCGACCAGCCGGGCCGAGGCGAGGTCGAGCTCGCGCCAGGTGCCGGTCACCTCGAAGCGGGCCAGGGCCGAGGTCGGGAAGCCGGTCGCCATCTGGTTGCCGGCCTCGTCGTCTCCGGTGCCGTCGTCGAGGAGCTGCGCAAGGTAGGCCGCCGTCGGGTTGTGCCCGATGACGATCAGCGACCGCACGTCGTACGACGTCTCGCGGACCAGGTCGAGGGCGGTCTCGGGCCCGGCGAGGTAGAGGCCCTCGGAGTAGACCGCAGCGGCGGCGAACGAACCACCCTCGGCCAGCGCGAGCCAGGTCGCCGTGGTCCGCCGGGCCGCGGACACCAGGGCGGCGTCGGGGGTGAAGTCACGGTCGGCCAGCCAGCGCCCGGCCTCAACGGCGTCGGCATACCCCTTGGGCGCCAGCTCGCGCTCGGCGTCGCTGTCGCCGTGGGGCTCGGCCTTGGCGTGCCGCATCACGACCAGCTGACGGTGCTCGTTCACATGCGCACTCTGGCACCGGCTAGCCTTCCCTGTCATGCCCGGACCCGCCCACGATCCCACCTCCACGTCGGAGCGGAGCGGGCGGCTGATGATCATCGGCGGCGCCGAGGACAAGCTCCGCCAGCGCACCATCCTCCGCGACTTCGTGGCCGCCAGCGGCGGCTCCCACGCTCGGATCGTGGTGATCCCGACCGCCTCCAGCCTGGGCGAGGAGGTCGTCGAGGTGTACGACGCGCTGTTCCGCAAGCTGGGCGCCGCCGACGTCGTCGCCTGCCGCCCCGAGAGCCGCAGCGAGGCCCATGACCCCGCGCGCGTCGCCCTGATCGATCAGGCCACCGGCGTCTTCATGACCGGCGGCAACCAGCTCAAGCTGTCGGCCGTGATCTGCGGGACGCCGGTGGGCGATGCCGTCGTCCGCGCCCACGCCCGTGGTGCGGTCGTCGGCGGGACCTCCGCGGGGGCGAGCATCCAGTCGTCGCACATGGTCGCGTTCGGCGTGCCCGGCGCCACCCCCAAGCAGCGGATGACCCAGGTCGCGGCCGGGCTCGGCCTGCTCGACACCACGGTGATCGACCAGCACTTCGACCAGCGCAACCGCTACGGACGCCTGCTGATGATCGTCGCCCAGTCGCCGCAGCTGCTGGGCATCGGCGTCGACGAGGACACCTGCGCAACGGTGACCGTCGAGGGCGGCCACGAGGTCCTGCGGGTGACCGGTCGCGGTGCGGTCACGATCTTCGACCCCGCGCACCTGATCACCAACTCCTACGAGGCCACGCGGTCCTCGCCGCTGCTCGCCAGTGGCGTCGTGCTGCACGTGCTGCCGGCCGGCGCGGCGTTCGACCTGACCGACCGGGCCCTGATGCCGCACGCCGTACGCGTGTCGAAGGAGGACGCCGCCGAGCTCGCCGAGGCGCAGGCCGACATGCGCCAGCTGGCCCGCGACATCAACGCGGGCGACGTCGGCCCGGCCAACCTGCGGAGACGGCTGGCCCGCAAACGACCCACCCGCAAGACTGTCCCGACCGATCCCCAGCAGGACGGAGCCACCCGGTGACCGAGCGCCCCACCCCGGACCTGACGATCGAGGAGACGCGCGTCTACCGCGGGCCCAACATCTGGTCCTACGACAAGGCGATCCACCTGGTGGTGGACCTCGGCTCGCTCGAGCAGTTCCCCACCGACAAGCTGCCGGGGTTCACCGAGCACCTGCTGGAGGCGCTGCCGGGGCTGATCCACCACTCGTGCTCACGGGGTCGTCGCGGCGGCTTCGTCGAGCGGCTGCACGAAGGCACCTGGCTCGGACACGTCACCGAGCACGCCGCGCTGGCGCTGGAGCAGGTCGTCGGCCACGACATCCGCCGCGGCAAGACCCGGGGCGTCAAGGGTGAGACCGGCCGCTACAACGTCATCTACGGCTACATCGACGAGAACGTCGGCCTGGCGGCCGGCACGCTCGCCGCCCGGCTGGTCAACCACCTCGTGCAGGCCGACCCGTCGTTCGACTGGGAGGAGGAGCTCGAGGCCTTCATCCTCCGTGCCGAGCGGACCGCCTTCGGCCCGTCCACACAGGCGATCCTCGACGAGGCGGTCAGCCGCGACATCCCGTGGATCCGGCTCAACCAGTACTCCCTGGTCCAGCTCGGTCAGGGGGTCCACGCGAAGCGGATCCGGGCCACGATGACCTCGGAGACCAGCTCGATCGCGGTGGACATCGCCTCCGACAAGGACCTCACCACCAAGCTGCTCGGTGCGGCCGGTCTGCCGGTGCCCAAGCAGGAGTCGGTCCGTTCTGCCGACCAGGCTGTCTCCGCGGCTCGCCGCATCGGCTTTCCGGTCGTGGTCAAGCCGCTCGACGGCAACCACGGACGGGGCGTGTGCCTCAACCTCGCGAACGACGACGACGTGCGCGAGGCGTTCCCGATCGCGGAGGAGCAGTCCCGTCGCGGGGTGTGCATCGTGGAGTCGATGGTCACCGGCAAGGACTACCGCTGCCTGATCATCGACGGCCGGATGGCCGCGATCGCGGAGCGGGTCCCCGCGTCCGTGACCGGTGACGGCCGGGCCACGGTGCGCGAGCTGGTGGACCTGACCAACGCGGACCCGCGCCGCGGCGTGGGTCACGAGAAGGTGCTGACCCGGATCAAGGTGGACGTCGCGGCCGAGGAGGTCCTGGCCGGCCAGGGCCACACGCTCGACTCCGTGCCCGCCGAGGGCGAGACGGTCAAGCTGGCCCTGACCGGCAACATGTCGACCGGTGGCATCTCCATCGACCGCACCTTCGAGGCCCACCCCGAGAACGTCGAGATCGCCGAGGAGGCGGCCCGGATGATCGGGCTCGACATCGCCGGCATCGACTTCATCTGCCCCGACATCACCGAGCCCGTCCGCGAGACCGGCGGCGCGATCTGCGAGGTCAACGCCGCTCCGGGCTTCCGGATGCACACCAACCCGACCATCGGCGAGCCGCAGTTCATCTCCAAGCCGGTCGTCGACATGCTCTTCCCGCCGGGCGCCGCCTCGCGGATCCCGATCGTGGCGGTGACCGGCACCAACGGCAAGACCACGACCTCGCGGATGATCAGCCACATCTTCAAGGGCATGGGCCGCAAGGTCGGGATGACCTCGACCGACGGCGTCGTCATCGACGAGCGCCTGCTGATCCGGGCCGACGCGTCCGGGCCGCGCAGTGCCCGGATGGTGCTGCAGAACCCGCGGGTCGACTTCGCGGTCTTCGAGGTCGCCCGTGGCGGCATCCTGCGCGAGGGCCTCGGCTACGAGCGCAACGACGTGGCCGTGGTCCTCAACGTCCAGCCCGACCACCTCGGCCTGCGTGGCATCGACACCGTCGAGCAGCTGGCCGACGTGAAGGCCGTGATCGTCGAGGCCGTCCCACGCGACGGGCACGCCGTACTCAACGCCGACGACCCGCTGGTGCGCGAGATGCGTCGCCGGTGCTCGGGCCAGGTCGTCTGGTTCTCGATGGAGGAGCCGGGATCCGAGGTCCGCGAGATGGTGGAGGCCCACTGCCGCCGGGGCGGCAAGGCGCTGGTGCTGAACCCGTCCGAGCGCGGCGAGATGATCGTGGTCAAGCACGGCCGGCGCGAGATGCAGCTGGCCTGGA
>JAWWPM010000286.1:0-20826 GCA_033854915.1 Nocardioidaceae bacterium | reverse complement strand
CAGGCACACGACCTCGCATGCGCCCGGTGAGTCTCGGCCGACTCTGCCGATCTTCTGGCCCACCATGGGTGAGGAGACGAGTCCCTCGAAGGGATCGACCATCACCATGGCCGAGAGGGGCTGGCGCACATGCGGGCAATCCTGCTGAGTGGCGGGCTGGCGGTGGTCTGCTCGCTGGTGGGCACGTGGGCCGCCGTCAGATGGCTCACCCGCAACGGTTTCGGTCAGCCGATCAGGGACGACGGCCCGACGAGCCACCACGTGAAACGGGGTACGCCGACCATGGGTGGTCTCGTCATCATCGCGAGTGCCACGGCGGCATACCTCGTGGCCACGATGCTGACCGGCGGTAACCCGAGCGCCAGCGCGTGGCTCCTGCTGCTGCTCTTCTTCGGCTGCGGGGTGGTGGGGTTCCTCGACGACTTCATCAAGGTCCGCACGCAGAACAACCAAGGTTTGAGCAGTCGCGCCAAGATGGCCGGCCAGACCCTGGTCGCTCTCGGGTTCGGGCTCGTGGCCACGCGGCTCCTCGGCGACGAGCGAGGCATTCGGCCGGCGTCGTCGTACATCTCCACCACTCACGACTGGGGGATCAAGCTGCCTCTGGTCGTGGTCCTGCTGGTCATCTGGTTCATCGTCACCGCGACCTCGAACGGCGCCAACCTCACCGACGGCGCCGACGGCCTGCTCGCCGGCACCTCGGCGATGGTCTTCGCGGCCTACACGGTGGTGAACGTCTGGCAGAACAACCAGCGGTGCGGGTCGTCGCGGCCCAACGTGGTGGCCTCACACTGCTACCAGGTGCGCGACCCCCTCGACCTAGCGGTGCTCGCGGCAGCCATCAGCGCAGCCTGCATCGGCTTCCTGTGGTGGAACGCCAAGCCCGCGAGGATCATCATGGGCGACGTGGGTTCCCTCGCCATCGGGGGAGCGCTGGCCGGCATGGCGATCATGTCGCGCACCGAACTCCTCATGGCCGTCATCGGCGGCCTCTTCGTGCTGGAGACGATGTCGGTGCTCCTGCAGATGAGCTACTTCAAGCTGACCAGGCGGATCACGGGCACGGGGCGCCGCGTCTTCCGGATCGCCCCCATCCACCATCACTTCGAGCACCTGGGCTACGACGAGGTCACGGTGGTGATCCGCTTCTGGCTCATTGCGGGGATCTGCGTCGGGGCCGGGCTCGCGATCTTCTACGCCTCCTGGTTGGCCTGAGTCAGGACGGGGAGCCGCCGTCACCCGGAGCGGACGCGTGTCCGGCTGGCTCGTGTCTTCGAGGCGTCGTGCGAATGCAGCGGAGCCCGGGCCGGCACGAGCTGCCCGTTGGCAGAACAGCTCAGATGCTGCCCTCGGCCAGGAGCCCGTCCAGCTTGGCGTAGCCCTCGTTGACTCCGATGTCCATGCCGCTGCGCAGCCACGCGTCGCGGCCCTCGAAGCTGTCGCACAGGGACTGCCCGTGCAGGCGGGTGCGGCCGTCACCGAGGTCCTCGAAGGTCATCGTCTCCAGCGAGACCGCGTCGGGCATGCCCTCCCACGTGAAGGTCTGCACGATGCGATCGCGGCGCACGGTATGGAAACTGCCGCGGAACGACTGGGTGTCGTCACCGTCGCTCATCTGGTAACGAAAGCCGCCGCCGTCAGTGGGATCCCAGTGGGTGAGGGTCGTTCGCCGGCTTCCGGGACCGATCCAGCGGGCGAAGAGCTCGGGGTCGGTGTGGGCCCGGAAGAGCTGCTCCGGCGTGGCGGCGAAGTCACGGTAGATGTGGATCGCCGGCACCGTGGGGTCGGCCTCGATGGCAGCGTCGGGGTACGTCGCGTTGGTCATGATGCGGTTCCTTCCTCGGGGGCGGTCCGCCCGGTGGTGCCGGTCTCGTCGAGGTCGGCCAGCACCGCGTCGAGGCGCTGGAACCTCTCCTCGGCTCGCTGCCGATAGCGCTCGATCCACTTCGTCATCAGGTCGAACACCTCGGCTTCCAGATGGACCGGTCGACGCTGGGCGTCGCGGCTCCGGGTGACCAGGCCGGCCTGCTCGAGCACCTTGAGGTGCTTGGAGACGGCCTGCAGGCTCACGTCGTACGGCGCGGCGAGGTCGCCCACCGTGGCGTCACCGTCGGTCAGCCGGGTGACCAGGTCGCGCCGGGTCGGGTCCGCCAGGGCTGCGAAGACCCGGGAGAGCTGGTCTGCCATGACGCGTCGTCCTCAACCTCGTGGTTGAACACCAACCTAGGCGCCGGGAGCAGCCTTTGTCAACCCGGAGGTTGAGCACCCCCGGGTATCAGTGGGCGTGCGACTCGGAGTTGGCGATCGCCTGCCGGAGGGCGTCGTCGAGGGTCGACTTGAAGGCGGGCTGGCCGTTGCCGTAGACCGCGATCACGTGCCGCAGGATCGGGAATGAGTTACCGCCGACCGCCTGGGTGTACACCGGCTCGACGTAGAGGATCTTGCCGGCCAGCGGGATCGCGAGCAGGTTGCCCAGGACCACCTTGGAGTTCCCGCCGCGCTGCAGGGTCAAGGCCTTGGAGATGGTGTTGTCGGACTCGATGTCGTTCTGGATCTGCGAGGGCGACTCGACCGACTGCCCCGCGGGGAACTCCAGCAGCGTGAACGTGCCGTAGTCCGGGCCCGGCACGGCGTTCACGGTCAGGAAGCCGGCCAGGTCGCGCTGGTTCAGCGTCACCATCGGCGTGGACAGCGCGTACGCAGCGGGGCCGTCGCCGGTCGCCGACATCGACATGTAGACCGACGGCAGCGTCGGCGATGAGGAGGACGACGTGGTGCCGCCTGCATTCAGGGTGTTGGTGGCCGCCACGGTCGGGTCGTTCGGGATCTTCCAGAAGGCGCTGCCGTTGTAGAAGTCCCGCGGGTCGGTCACGTGGTAGTTGGTGAGCAGGCTGCGCTGCACATTGAAGAGGTCCTGCGGGTAGCGCAGGTGGGGCAGCAGGGCGGGCGGGATGCTCGACTCCGGCTGCACCAGCCCGGGGAACGCCGACTCCCAGGTCTGCAGGATCGGGTCGGGCTCGGCCGCCTGGTTCCACGAGTAGAGCGTGACCTTGCCGGTGTAGGCGTCGACCGTGGCCTTGACGGAGTTGTGCAGGTAGTTGACCGAGGTGTTCGGCTGCACCACCGTCGAGCCGGTCTTGGTCAGCGAGTTGGTGGTGGCCGAGCGCAGGTTGATCTTCTGCGAGGCCGGGTAGTTCGACGTCGAGGTGTAGCCGTCGACCACCCACTCCACGTGGCCGTCCACGACCGTCGGGTAGACATCGCCGTCCAGGGTCAGCCACGGTGCGACCTGCGCCACCCGGCTGCGCGGGTTGCGCACGGTGAGCAGCTTCGATCCGCTGTTGATCTCGCTGGAGAAGAAGATGTTGGGATCGCCCAGCTTCACGGCGTAGAGGAAGCGGTTGAGGCGCGAGCCGATCGGGACCCCGCCTCCACCGGCGTACGTCGTGTGGACCGCGCCGGCGGCGCCGCTGCTGCCGGGGTAGTCGAACTCGGTCTGGGTCGAGCTGCCGGCGGGCTGGCCGACGATGGAGTACGACGGGGAGTTCTGGCCGAAGTAGATCTGCGGCGTCGACACGGGGATCGCGTTGTGCGGTGGCAGGTCCCCGTTGACGAACACCGGGGTGCCGGTCCTGGGGTCCATCCGGTCGGTCGGTGCCGCGACCACGCCGTAGCCGTGCGTGTAGACGAGGTGCTTGTTGGTCCACGTGCTGCGCGAGATGCCCGACAGGTTCAGCTCGCGCACCGCCACCGCGAGGTCACGATCCTTGCCGGCCAGCGGGTAGTGGTCGATGTCGAGCGTCGACTTGAAGTTGTAGTAGGCCTGCACCTGCTGCTTGAAGTTGAACGTCGGGGTCAGCTGGTTGGGGTCGAGCAGGCGGATCTGCGCGATCTGCCTGGCCTCGGCCAGCAGGGCCGCGCCGGTCGGGCGAGCCTGACGAGTCGCGCCGTACTGCTGGGTGGTGACCTCGTGGTCGAGCCCGAAAGCCTTGAGGGTGGCGGCCTGGTTGCGCACGATCGAGGAGCGGTCGAGCGTCGAGGCGCTGGGCTGCTCGCGGTAGCGCGCGACCAGGGTCGGCCAGAGGCCACCGATCAGGGCGGCGGCGACGGCCATCGCGGCGAGTCCGAGCGCGGCGTACCGCAGCCGACGCAGCCGCACGTTGGCGAACAGCACCAGCGCGCACAGGATCGCCACCACCATCAGGATCGTGCGGGCCGGCAGCACCGCGTGCTGGTCGGTGTAGGACAGCCCGGTGACCGGGCCGCGGCTCGAGGTGGAGAGCGCGAAGCGGCTGAGCCAGTACGACGCGGCCTTGAGCAGGAGGTAGACGCCGAGCAGCAGCGACACCTGGGCCTTGAACGACGAAGTCACCCGGGGTCCGCGACCGCGGATCCGGAGCGCGCCGTACAGGTACGAGGCGATCAGCGTGACCACGAGGCAGGTGACCACGATCGAGCTCAGGTAGCCGACGACCATCTTGTGGAAGGGGTAGACCGACACGAAGTAGGAGATGTCCCGGTGGAACTGCGGGTCCTGCTGGCCCCACGACACCGAGTGCTTCCACAACAGGTAGGTCTGCCAGCGGTGGGTGGCCCTGCTGCCGGCGCGGACGCCGAGCCACACCGACACCACGAGGATCAGCCAGACCCGCAGCCGGGACTCGTGCCTGACGAACCGGGCGCGCCACTTCTGCCGCGCGGGATCGGGCCGGAACCGCGGCCGGTGGCGGACCACGAACAGCAGCGAGGCCGCGACCGCCAGGGCGGTCAGCCCGCCGAACACCAGGAAGAGCAGCACCTGGGCGCCGAGGATCGTGCTGTAGACCGAGCCGGCGTGGACCGAGGCGTACCAGAGCACGTTGGTGCGGATGTTGACGAACGCGAGGAACGCGTAGAACACCGCGACGAGCACCAGGGCGAGGACCAGGAGGCGGATCCCGAGACGCTTCCAGCGCGACGCGTCGAGCACGCGGAGACGCGCGGGGGAAGCCGTTGGCACGGGCGGAACCCTACCAACGTGCAGGTCACCGGCCCGCTTCCGCGGAGCCGGTCAGCGGCGCGGCGTGAGCCGGGTCACCCGACCGGTGGTGCCAGGGCGGGCTCCGGCGTCGCGGGCTCGAGCCACGTGTGCACGAGCGACACCACCGACGAGCCCTCGCCGCTGGCGCTGGCGACCCGCTTCATGGAGCCGGCGCGGATGTCGCCGACCGCGAAGATGCCGGGCACGGTGGTCTCGAGGTTCTCCGGGGGGAGGCCGTCGCGCCAGGCCTCGGCCGGCACCTCGCGACCGGTCAGCACGAACCCGCGCGGGTCGCGAGCCACCTCGGCGGGCAGCCAGTCGCAATGGGCGACCGCGCCGAGCAGCAGGAACAGGCCACCAGCATCGCGGCGGCTGCGCACGCCGTTGGTG
Source organism: Nocardioidaceae bacterium (assembly GCA_033854915.1). GTDB lineage: Bacteria > Actinomycetota > Actinomycetes > Propionibacteriales > Nocardioidaceae > Nocardioides. Next base: position 15,416 of record JAWWPM010000286.1, on the reverse strand, counting down.
GTGTCCTCGACCTCGATCCACTCGAGGCGCCCGTTGCCGCCACCGTCGACCACCTCACGACAGCCCTCGACGGTGATCCGCGGGTTGAACTCGATCTCGCCGATGAGGTACGACGACATGGTCGCGCCCAGGTCGGGTCGCCGCACCAGGATGGTCACCGACCTCGCGAAGCGGGCCAGGTGGATCGCGGCCTGTCCGGCGGAGTTGCCGCCACCGACGACGTAGACGTCATACCCCTCCATCTCGCGGGCGGCGGTCATTGCGGCGCCGTAGTTCACACCGGTGCCGACCAGGGAGTCGATCGACTCGACACCGAGCTTGCGGTAGGTCACGCCCGAGGCGATCACCACCGCCCGGGCGCGTACGGTGCCGCCGTCGGTGCGTACGACGTGGGGCTCGCCGTCGCGGCCGACCTCGAGGGCCGTGGCCGGCCAGCCGGTGTAGAAGCGGGTGCCGAAGCGGATCGCCTGGTTGCGGGCCCGCTGGGCCAGCCGCATGCCGGAGATGCCGCGCGGGAAGCCGAGGTAGTTGCGGATCATCGAGCTGGTGCCGGCCTGACCGCCGATCGCCTCGGCCTCGATGGTGACCGTGCTGAGGCCCTCGGAGGCGCCGTACACCGACGCGGCGAGGCCGGCCGGCCCGGCGCCGACGATGACCAGGTCGACGATCGAGTCGACCTCGATGTCGTCGGGGCGTCCGTAGATCGACATCGCGACGTCGCGCACCGAGGTGGCCTCGTAGGGGTCGCCGTCCCACCGCTCGACGACCGGGAAGCTCGGCGACTCCTTGCCGAGCCGGCCCAGCACCTCGCGCCCGACGTCGCTGTCGGGGTGGTGCACCAGTGCGGGCACGCCGATCCGGTCGAGGTAGTCACGGACGGCCAGGGTCACACCGTCGTTGGTCGGCGAGACCACGCGCAGGCTCTCCACGACCGGCGCCGCCACGGTGGAGCCCCAGTCGGAGAGCAGCTCGCAGACCGCCGTGTGGAACTCCTCGTCACGGGCGCCGCGCGGCATCAGCAGATAGGCGTCGTACTTGCCCTTGGCCAGCGCCGGCCGCAGGGCCTCGGCGTCCTGGCGGAAGCGGGTGAAGTGTGCGGCGATCAGTCGGCGCGAGGTCGGTACGTAGGTGCGCAGCCGCTGGAACATCGCGAGCACGTCGTCGTCTGGCAGCACCGACTCCGCGACGCACAGGGCGAGCTGGCGCCCCTCGCGGTGCAGCCCCTTGACCTCGGCCGCGGCCTCGGCGGCGCTGCGCACGGCTCGCACGTCGTAGTCGCGCGCATAGCGGCCGAACTCGTCGAGCAGAAACTCGGAGTTGTCCTCCGACGCGAGCAGGATGGCGGGGCGGTCGTCCACCTCACCGATCGTAGGCCGCGAGACCGAACCTGTCGCGCTCGTAGGATGCCGAGCGTGCGCCTGCGGATCGACCTCTCCTACGACGGGGGCGCCTTCCACGGATGGGCGGCCCAACCCGGGCTGCGCACGGTCGAGGACGAGCTCGGCACCGCCCTGACCACGGTGCTGCGGTTGCCTTCGGTCTCGCTGGTGTGCGCCGGGCGGACCGACACCGGCGTCCACGCGCGCGGTCAGGTGGTGCACGTCGATCTCGACGAGGCCGTGCTCGACGCGGCGCGCGGGCGCGACACCGGCTCGTCGCCGACCGACGCCCTGAGGCGCCGGCTGAACGGCCTGCTCCGTCCCGATCTCCGGGTACGACGCGTGGTCGCCGCCCCCCACGGGTTCGACGCCCGCATCTCGCCGCTGAGGCGCCGCTACGCCTACCGGATCTGCGACGGCATCCCCGACCCGATGGAGCGCGGCCACGTGCTCGCCTGGCCGCGCCGCCTCGATGCCGACGCGATGAACCAGGCGTCCTCCACGCTGGTCGGCCTCCACGACTTCGCAGCCTTCTGCAAGCGGCGCGAGGGTGCGACCACCGTGCGCACCCTGCTCGACCTCTCGTGGGAGCGCGACGGTGACCTGCTGACCGGGCGGGTGCGGGCCGACGCGTTCTGCCACCACATGGTCCGGTCGCTGGTCGGCTCCCTGGTCGCCGTCGGCGAGGGCCGGCGCCCCGCCACCTGGCCGGCCGAGGTCCTCGTGGCCGGGGCCCGCGACGCCGGCCTGCTCGTCGTACCTGCGCACGGGCTGACGCTCGAGGAGGTCGCCTACCCACCCGACGACGAGCTCGGCCTGCGAGCCGGGCTCGCCCGGGCCCGACGGGAGCCACGGTGAACACCAGCCCGCGGCGTTCTACGCCTCCTCCGCTTCGCTCCTGCGCCGAACAACGCCGCGGGGACCCCGAATGAGCGAGGACCACTACTTCTCCGCCGACCCGTCGGTGCCGTTCGCCCGTGAGCCGTTCACGTGCGAGGTGTGGGGGCACCGGCTCGACCTGGTCAGCGGGTCGGGGGTCTACAGCCGAGGCCGGCTCGACAAGGGCACGGCCGTGCTGCTGCGCGAGACCGAGCCTCCGGGGTCCGGTCATGTGCTCGACCTCGGCACCGGCTACGGCGTGGTCGGCCTGGCGATCGCCGACGCGTGGCGGCGCGAGGGGGTGCCGGCAGGTGCGGCCTCGGGGGTCACCGGCGTCGAGGTCAACCAGCGCGCGGTGCTGCTCGCCAACCAGAACGCCGCGGCCCTGGGCCTCGCGGACCGGTACGTCGCCTGCGACCCGTCCGTCGTACCGGACGAGATCGCGTTCGACGAGATCTGGTCGAACCCCCCGATCCGGATCGGCAAGGACGCGCTGCACGACCTGCTGCTCCGGTGGTTCGCTCGGCTCCGGCCGGAGGGCCGGGCGGTGATGGTCGTCGGGAAGAACCTCGGCGGCGACTCGCTGCAGGCCTGGCTGACCGACCAGGGCTACCCGACCACCCGGCTGGCCAGCGCGAAGGGGTTCCGGGTGCTGGAGTCGCGGCCCGGCTGAGCCGGACCTCTCGTCCCATCCGTCACACGCCCCAGGCACTCCTGTCACTTCTCGGGCGTTGCAACCCCTGAGAAGTGACGGGATACCCGGCTCGCCGGGTATCCCGACGGACGCACACCCCCGACGACGCCGCGAGGTTTCTGGCGGGAAAGGCAACCGAACGGGTGCCTGGGGTGTCTCTACCCACGGACATCGATTTGGTCACGAGTACGACGCGGTCCTTGCTCCTGCTCCCGGCTGCGGCTTGACTGCCGGGGGCCGAGGTCACGAACCGGTCACAGGCCGGTGCGCGGCGGGCGCACGCCGGGGGAGGGGGTTCCGTGGAAGCCGTCGCCGAACGGTCGGGCGGGCTGTCCGTGCGCTGCCAGGGGCTGGTGCACCTCTACAAGACCTTCGAGGGCCACGACGTCGTGGCTCTGCAGGGGGTCGACCTGAGCGTCGAGGCCGGAGAGCGCGTTGCGTTCCTGGGGCCGAGCGGCTCCGGCAAGTCGACCCTGCTGACGCTCTTCGGCGGCATCCAGCGACCCAGCGCCGGCCGGATCTTCCTGGGCAACGACGAGATCTCGCGGATGAGCGAGCGCCAGCTCACCAAGGTCAGAGCCTCCCGGGTCAGCACCATGCTCCAGGGCGCGACCCGCAACCTGCTCCACTACGCCACCGCCAGGCAGAACCTCCGCTTCAGCCGGGCCGCGAGCGACGACCCCGACCGCACCCTCGGTGACGCCGAGCTGCTGCGCCGGGTCGGTCTCGAGGCGATCGGCGACCACGTCGTGTCGGGGATGTCCGGCGGCGAGCGTCAGCGCCTGGCCCTTGCCTGCAGCGTCACCAGCGCTCCGCAGCTGCTCCTCGCCGACGAGCCGACCAGCCAGCTCAGCCACGAGGACCGCGACCACATGCTCGAGCTGATCCACGGTCTCGGCAACGACTTCGGCACGACGATCCTGGTCGTCACCCACCAGCCCGAGGTGGCCGACACCTTCCCGCGCACCGTCACCATGCGCGGCGGCCGGGTCGGGATGGAGGGTCGCGCGGGTGCGGAGTACGTCGTGGTCGGCGCCGAGGGCGTGGTCCACCTGCCCGCCCACATCGCCCGCGACTGGCCGCAGGGCACCCTCGTCAGGATCGAGCCCGAGCAGCACGACAAGCTGCTGCTGAGCCGCCCCGGCGAGGGAGAGGTGGACGTCCAGTGAGCAGGGCCGAACGCGACTCCGTCGCCACGATCGGCGGCCGGCCGCAGGCCGGCGACCCCGCGGTCAGCGACCTCGTGCTCGAGGACGTCTCGCTCAACATCGCCGGGCGCTGGGTCGTCGAGCGGATGACCCTGGCGCTGCGACCCGGCGAGGTCACCTCGCTGTCGGGGCCGTCGGGCTCGGGCAAGACCACGCTGCTGTCCATCGCGGGCGGCATCCTCAAGCCCACGACCGGCTTCGCGTCGTACGCCGGCGCGCACATGTGGCAGGGCGACGGCGACCCGCGGCACGAGGTCGCGTTCGTGCTCCAGGTCTACGGCCTGGTGCCGATCCTCAGCGCGCGCGAGAACGTCGCGATCGCGCTGCGGGCCCGCGGTGAGAAGCCGCAGGACGCCGACGAGCGGGCCGACCTCGAGCTGGCCCGCTTCCACATCGGCGACCTGGGCGACCGTCAGGTCGAGGAGCTGTCCGGTGGGCAGATGCAGCGCGTCGCGTGTGCACGGGCGTTCGCGGTGTCGCCGCAGATCCTGCTCGCGGACGAGCCGACCAGCGAGCTCGACGAGGGCAACCGCGAGCACGTCATGGACCACCTGCGCGCCGAGGCGGCCCGCGGCGCGATCGTGGTCGTGGCCACGCACGACCCCGCCGTGGTCGAGGCTGCCGACCGACAGCTCGTGCTCGACGAGGGCCGCCTGGTCGCGGCCGACGACGTTCTGTAGGCCGGCGTGCTCCTCCGCAGCATCCGGGCCCATCTGCTGACCTCGTGCGCCACGCTCCTGCTCGCCCTCGTGGTCAGCGCCGGCGCGGTCGGGGTCGTCGGGGCCGCACGGGTCGGGCAGACGCCGGGTGCGGTCGCGGCGATGCTGGCGTTGTACGGCGGGGTGGCGCTCGCCGAGCAGACGGCACGGTCCACCGCGGCGCGCGGTCATGACGTCGCGCTCGCGCGGCTGCGGGGGATGACCGGGCTGCGGCTGGTCGGCTTCGCGGCCGCGCCGCTGCTGACGATCTGCCTGGTCGGCATCACCATCGGCTCGGTCGCCGGCACCTGGCTGGCGGGCCGGATCGCCGACCACTGGCACACGTCGTACTCCCTGGGCAGCCGCGAGGTCGTGGTCGCCGTCGCGATGCTGCTGGGTGCCTGGCTGACGGTCGTCCTGGTCTCGGCGGGTTCGCTGCGCCGGCCGCTCACCGATGCGATCTCGGTCCAGCCCCGGAAGCAGGCAGACGCGCTGCTCGTTCGGTTCCTGGAGATCCTGGTCGTGGCGGCCGCGGCGCTGGCGGTCTACGAGGCACGTCGCGGCAGCCACAGCTGGGTGCCGGTGATCGCCCCGGCGCTGGTCGCGCTCGCGGCCGGACAGGTGGTCACCTGGCTGGTGGCCCTGACCCCGCGCTTCGGGCGACGGCTGGGCCTGGCGCTGACGACCCGACGTCTGCGTCGCGACCCCGACCCGGGCTCGGTGCTGCGCATCCTGGTCGCGGCGGCGGTGCTGCTGGCGGTCACCCTGACCGGTGGCCGCGCCGCGTCGGTGTGGCGCGACGACGCCGCCCACCTGCGCGCCGGTGGCCCGACCGTCGTCCCGTTCACCGCCGGGGGGCTGCGCGCCTACTCGGCCTCGCACGTCGCCGACCCCCAGGGCCGCTGGCTGATGGCGGAGGTGGCGGTCGACGACCAGCGCCCCGGGTCGCGTCGGGTGTTCGTCGACGCCGAGCGCTGGCCTGCGGTGGTCGGCGACTTCTTCGCCGGCACCCGCGCGGCCGGCGCCGCCGACCACGTCTCCGCCCTGGCCGGACAGGCCGACCCGGTGATCCTGCGCGGCACGACGGTGAAGGCGCGGGTCTCCGGCCTGGCCCCGAACGGCGAGGTCGTGGTGGCGGTGGAGTACACCAGCGACGCCGGCTACCCGCAGCACACCCGGCTCCACGTCGATCGTGACGGCTGGACGGCCGGCCACCTCACCGCCTGCCGGGTGGGCTGCTCGCTGCTGGCGGTCACGGCCCGCGGGGGTGCGGCGGTGGTCGAGCGCGTCGTTGCCGGCTCGACCGCGCTGCTGACCGGGCCCGGCGCCTACCCGGGCGGTCGCACGGTGACGCTCACCGACGCGGGCGTCGGGGTCACCGCAGTGCAGCGGGCCCTGACGACGCCGGGGATCTCGCTGCGCAAGACACTGCCGGGTCTCGACGGCTCGTCGCCCGAGGTGTCGGCGATCGGAAGCATCGACGCGATCCCGCTCCTGGGCCGCTACGGCAGCCTGCTCGACCTGTCGCGGGTGCTGCGCGGCGCCGTCGGCACGGTCGCCGCCGGGAAGGCGTTCGTGGTCGCCCGGGCGGACACCCCGTCGTCGGTCCTCTCCGCGCTGCACGCCGACGGCGGCGGCACCCCTTCGTCGTACGACGCGGCGCTGTCGGTCCTGGCCAACACCCCGCAGGCGCGCGGAGACGCGCTCGCCCTGCTCGTCTCGCTCGGGATCGCCCTCGTGGCCCTGACCCACCTCGGCGCCTGGCTCGCCGGACAGCTGTCCCGACGCCGGGCCGAGGTGGCGGGGCTGCGGGTGGCCGGCTTCGTGCCGCGCGCCGTGCGCCGCGCCTACCTCGTCGAGGCGTCGGCGCTCGGGCTGGTCGTGCTCGTGGGGTCCGCGATCGCCGCGTCGGCGACGATGCAGACCCTGCTGCACCCGATGCGGCTGGTCGGAGGCTGGGCCGAGGCTCCGCCGGTCGACCTCACCCTGCGGCCCTGGGTGCTGGCCCCGACCGTCGTGGGGGTGGCCCTGGTGGTCTCGGTCGCCTGCGTGGTCGTCTTCACCCGCTTCGGCCGCTCCGCCCGCCCCTCCGCGCTCCGGAGCGCCGACCGGTGAAGCACCTCAGCTGGCTCCTCGCCACCAGCCTGCGCGGTCTGCGCTCCCGCTGGGTGCTCAGCCTGGGCTCGCTGCTCCTGACCACGATCGCGATCGCCTCGGCGGTCGTCGGTCCGAGCTACCAGGGGACCGCGGCCAACTCGTTCGTGATCTCCCAGCTGGCCGCCCAGCCGCTGATCAACACCGGCCTCACCTACGACTACCGCCCGTCACAGGGACAGACCATCGACTCCGCCGTCGCCACCGGCCTCGACCAGGCGCAGCAGGAGTCGGGTACGGCGTTCCTGCCCGGCCACGCGATCGTGTGGCAGCCGCTGCCCCTGGCGTTGCTGACGCCGGGCCAGGCGTCGCCCGGCTCGCAGCAGACCCTGGTCTCGGTGCCCGGAGCCTGCACCCACGTGGCTCTGCGCGGGCGCTGCCCGGTGGTCCCGGGCGAGATCGCGATCCTGGCCGCCGATGCCCAGACGCTGGGCCTGCGCCTGGGCAGCACGCTCAACCCCTACCACGACGACACGCCCTTCACCGTGGTCGGGATCTACCGCCCACGCCCGCAGGACGACGACTTCTGGTTCGGCTCCGGCCGGCTCGAGACGATCCCCGCCGTCGGCGGCCCGCGGCCGGCGCCGGCCCGCCTGGCCCCCTGGCTCACCGCGCAGGCCGGCATCGAGCTGCGGCACGAGCCCTGGCACGTGACCGTCGACCAGCGCCTCGCCGTCGACGGCCACCTCACGTCGGAGGACGTCACCCTGGTCAGCGCCCGGATCCGTGCGCTCACCCAGGCCGCCGAGCACCACGGACTGCTGACCGGGATGAGCCTCGAGTCCGGCAACCAGATCCCCGCCATAGCGCGGCAGCTGCTCAACCGCCGCGGGGTCGCCCGCTCCACCGTTGCCCCAGCGGTGCTCTCCCTCATCCTGGTCGCCCTGGTGCTGCTCTCGCGGCTGCTCTCCGCTGCGATGGCCCTGCGCCGGGGGGAGCTGGCGCTGGCCTCACTGCGCGGCTACCGCCGACGCCAGCTGTGGTTCCTCGGCATGCTCGAACCCCTGCTGATCCTGGCCTTCGCCACGCCGCTCGGGGTCGCGCTGGGCTACCTCGGCTCCCGGGTGCTGGCGCGGCGCTGGCTGGCGCCGGGGCTGCCGGTCCCGTTCGTGCTGGCCAGCGGTCTGGCGGTGGTCGGAGTGGTCGTGGTGACCGCGATCGTGGCCGCCGTGGTGGTGCGGGACGCCGTGAACGAGCCCCTGAGTGCCCAGATCGCCGGAGTCCGCCGCCCGGGCCGGGCGAGCCGCTTCCTCGTCATCCTCCGGCTGGCGCTGCTGGCGGCCGCCGTCGCGGCCCTGGTGACGGCGGCGAGCCGCAGCAAGCCCAAGGCCCCCGACGCCACCGACCTGGCCCTCCCGATGCTGCTGGCGATCGCCGCCGGCCTGCTCAGCGGGCTGCTCGTGCTGGGGCTCTCGGGCCTGTGGCTGCGGTGGTCCGCGCGACGCCGCGCGCTCTCGTCGTACGTCGCCTCGCGCACCGTCCGCCGCCGGCGCGAGGGGACGCTGGTGATCCTGCCGGTGACCGCCGCGCTGACGATCGCGGTCTTCGCGGTCGGGGTCTCGATGGCGGCCTCGACCTGGCGCTCCAGCGCCGCGGCCACCGAGGTGGGCGCCCCCCTGTCATATCCCACCTCGCTGCCGCTGGCCCGTGCCGTCGGGCTGACGCACGAGCTGGATCCCCAGGGTCGGTGGCTGATGGCGGCAGGCATCGACTTCCCGCACGCCGACGAGGCCAGCTCGCTGCCCCTGCCGCGGATCGTGGTCGACACCACTCGCCTGGCCCGGGTCGCCTCCTGGCCCGGGCAGTGGACCCCGGGGAGGTCCGCCGCCGACGTGGCCAGTGCGCTCGGACCGCGGCCGTCGGTCGAGCTGCGCGGCTCGCGGCTCACGGTCACGGTGGACAACCAGGTGCGCGGCGAGTTCCCTCAGCTCGGCTTCGAGCTGGCGCTGATCGACGACACGGGAGTCCCGCGCACCGTCGACGTCGGACCCTTCGACCAGGGCCGGTCGACCTCGACGGCCCGGCTGCCGGCGTGCGTCACCGGCTGCCATCTCGAGGCGATCAGCATCGGCGGGCCGTCGGCCCTGGTCGAGGCGATGCACGGCCACCTGACGATCTCGCAGTTCGACGTCGACGGCTCGCCGGTCCCGCGGGCGCTCGACCGGCCGTGGCACGCCGCGGCCTCGCAGGTCGGCACCCGCTCGGCGGTGTCAGGTCGGCCGGAGCTGAGCAACCGGCAGCTGACGGTACGCGTCGGCGCCGGCAGCTCGTCGTCGTACGCCGGCATCAGCCCGGCCGGGGTGCCCGTCAACGTGCCCGTGCTCTGGGGCCGTCTGGCAGACCCGGTGCCGCAGATCCCGACCGGGGCGTCCGGCCTGTTCCGCGTGCAGTCCGTCGGCACCGCGGAGTCGCTGCCGTTCCGGGGACCCTCGGGGATGCTGATCGACTACACGATGTTCAGCAACAGCGCCTCGCAGGGCAACAGCGTGGCCGTCAACTACATCTGGGCTCGAGCGGACACGCCGAGGTCGGTGCTCGACCAGCTCGCGGCCCACGGCCTGGGCCACGCCGACACCGAGGCCGCGGCCAAGCACCTGCTCGACCAGGATGCCTTCGCGCTCGCGTTGCGGCTCTACATCGTGGTCACCGCCCTCGTCATCCTCCTCGCGCTGGCCGGCCTCGGTGCCAACCTCGCCGTCCAGCTCCCCGCCCGCCGGCGCGACGCCGCGTCGTTGCGGGTCGTCGGGGTGAAGCGCCGTGCGGTGATGGTCGGGGTCGTCGAGGAGTTCCTGGTGGTCCTCGGCGCCGCGGCGCTGGCCGGCGTCGCGGCCGGCGCGTTGGCGCAGTACGTCGTCGTCCGCACCGTGACGCTCGGCTTCGTCGACACCTCTCTGACCCCGCGGGTGCTCCCGTCGTTCGACCTCACCACGGCCGCCATGGTCACCGCCGGCGTGCTCGTCGTGCTGCTCGTCGTCTCGGTCGGGTTCGCGGTCCTGACCGTGCGCGGCGCGCGCACCTCGTCGCTGCGGGAGAACGCCCGCTGATGCCGTAGGACGTCATGGTCGCCAGTGCGGCCACGTCGTATGACGTCCCACGGTGAAACCCGGATGCACGGGGCAGCGCCATCCCGGACAATGGCTCCTCGTGGGTCACGTGGATGTCGCCGGAGTGCGGTACGAGCTTCCCGACGGACGAGTGCTGCTCGACGACGTGTCGTTCCGCGTCGGCGATGGGGCCAAGGTCGCGCTCGTGGGCGCGAACGGCGCGGGGAAGACGACCTTGCTGCGGATCATCACCGGCGACCTGGTGCCGCACGCCGGTGTCGTCACGCGGAGCGGCGGCCTGGGCATCATGCGCCAGATGGTCGCCGACCAGCTGGGCGACGACCCGAGCGTGGCCGACCTGCTGCTCGCGGTGTCGCCGCAGCGGGTCCGCGACGCGGCCGCCGGCGTGGAGCGCTGGGAGCTCGCGCTCATGGAGACCGACGACGAGAAGACCCAGCTCCGCTACGCCGAGGCGCTCTCGGAGTACACCGACGCCGGTGGCTACGACCTCGAGGTCGTCTGGGACGTCTGCACGGTGCGCGGGCTGGGCCTGCCCTACGACCGCGCGAAGTACCGCCTGCTGTCCACGCTGAGCGGCGGCGAGCAGAAGCGCTTGGTGCTCGAGTTCCTCCTCGAGGGCCCCGACGAGGTCCTGCTCCTCGACGAGCCGGACAACTTCCTCGACGTGCCCGGCAAGATCTGGCTCGAGCAGCGCATCCAGGAGTCGGACAAGACGATCCTGTTCATCAGCCACGACCGCGAGCTGCTCGACCACACCGCCAACCGGATCGTCACCATCGAGCTGGGCGCGTTCGGTGGCGGCAACAGTGCCTGGACCCACCCGGGCGGCTTCGCGTCGTACCACGAGGCGCGGCGCGACCGCTTCGCCCGCTTCGAGGAGATGCGCCGCCGCTGGGACGAGGAGCACGCCAAGATCAAGGCCCTCGTGCTGCGGATGAGGATCAAGGCGGAGTACAACGACGGCATGGCCTCGCAGTACAAGGCTGCGCAGACCCGGCTCCGCAAGTTCGAGGAGGCCGGGCCGCCGACCGAGCAGCCCCGCGAGCAGCAGGTCTCGATGCGGCTCAAGGGCGGGCGCACCGGCAAGCGCGCCGTGGTCTGCACCGACCTCGAGCTCACCGGGCTGATGAAGCCGTTCGACCTCGAGGTCTGGTACGGCGAGCGGGTCGCCGTGCTGGGCAGCAACGGCTCTGGCAAGTCGCACTTTCTGCGGCTGCTGGCGGCCGGCGGCTCCGACCCCGACGTCGAGCACCGGCCGGTCGACGACACCCGGATCGACCCGGTCAACCACACCGGCAAGGCCAAGCTCGGTGCCCGGGTGCGGCCCGGCTGGTTCGTGCAGACCCACGCCCATCCGGAGCTGCTCGGTCGCACGCTGCTGGAGATCCTGCACCGCGGCGACGGCTCACCGGACGGCCGGGCGGGCATGGGCCGCGAGGCCGCGGCGCGCGTGCTCGACCGCTACGAGCTGGCCCATGCCGGCGAGCAGAGGTTCGAGTCGCTCTCCGGTGGTCAGCAGGCGCGCTTCCAGATCCTCCTGCTGGAGCTGTCCGGCGCCACCCTGCTGCTGCTCGACGAGCCGACCGACAACCTCGACGTGCAGTCGGCCGAGGCGCTCGAGGCCGGGCTCGAGGCGTTCGACGGGACGGTGGTCGCGGTCACCCACGACCGCTGGTTCGCCCGCGGCTTCGACCGCTTCCTGGTGTACGGCGCGGACGGCGAGGTCTACGAGTCCGACGGCCCCGTCTGGGACGAGACCCGGGTCCGCCGCGCCCGCTGACCACCCTCTGGCCCGACGTACGGGCCCGCGGAGGTAGGGAGAAAACGCGGAACAGACCGGCCTTCAGCGTGGCTGGCCCGGCGTTTGTTCCGCGTTTTCCGAGGCCGGCCGGGACCAGATGCAGACCAGAAGACATCGTGTCCCCCGATGGTGGTACGAGGCCCGGGCGGCCAGCACCGGCGCCAAGCGCCGCCCGGGCCTCGAGCTCAGGAGTTGGTGGTGGTGGCGTCGGAGTCGAGGGTCGCCTGGATGGTGTGGCTGCTGCCGCCCCGGGTGTAGGTGACCGACACGGAGTCACCGGGTCGGTAGGAGCGGATCGTGGCGACCAGCGAGTCCGAGCTGGTGATCAGGTGGTCGTCGACCTTGGTGATCACATCGCCGGCCTGGAGCCCGGCGGTCTCGGCGGCCGAGCCGGTGTCGACCTTCGAGATCTTGGCGCCCTCGCCGATCGTGCCGCCCGTGCTGGCGTTCTCCACGCCGATGCCGAGCCGGGCGTGCGTGGGCGTCTCGCCCTTGATCATCTCCTGCACGATCGGCAGCACCTCGTCGATCGGGATCGCGAAGCCCAGCCCGATCGAGCCGGGCTCGCCCGAGGTGGTGGCGTTCGTAGCAGTCTGGATGGCGGCGTCGATGCCCACGACCTCGCCGGACAGGTTGACCAGCGGGCCGCCGGAGTTGCCGGGGTTGATCGCGGCGTCGGTCTGGATGGCGGGGTAGACGGTGGAGTTGCCCTGGCTCACGGTTCCGACGTCGACCGGCCGGTCGAGGGCGCTGACGATGCCGCTGGTGACGGTGGCGTCGAGGCCGAACGGCGAGCCGATCGCGACGACACCCTGCCCGACCTGGAGGCTCGAGGAGTGGCCGAGGGTCGCGGGCGTCAGACCACTCACATCCTGCGCCTGGATCACGGCGGTGTCGGTGAGGGGGTCGGTGCCGAGGACCTTCGCCTTCGCGTGCGAGCCGTCGTTGAACGACACGCTGAGCGAGCCGCCCTTGCCCGCGAGTGCGACCACGTGGTTGTTGGTCAGGATCTTGCCGTCCGAGCTGAGGATGATCCCCGACCCGGAGCCCGAGCCGTTGGCGCCGCTCACCTCGATCATGACCACCGACGGAAGCAGGCTCTGGGCTACCTTCTCGATCGAGCCGGTCACCGCGGTCTGCGTGGTCGAGCTGCCCGACTGGGTGAGCACCGGCGACGACCCGGCCGGGGTGTCGTGCGTCGATGTCCAGATCGCCGCACCACCCACCCCGGCCGCGCCACCGACGAGCAGGCTGGCCGCCACCACGGATGCGGCCAGACCCTTTCCGCGGACGCGTCCCTGCGGACGCTCCGGCGCCAGGAGTGGGCCGTCACCGGGGGTGGAGCCGGTGAGTGGCCGGGTGTCCTCGCTGCCGGACGTCGCGGGAGCCGAGAACCCGTACGGGGACCAGGTGGCAGGCGGCGCGGGCGGCTCTTGGTTCCACTCGTGTCCGGCCTGCGGGTCCTGCTCGCCGTACGGCGGCTCGTTGCTCATGGGGGAGACCCTGCCAACCGAGTCTGTGACATTCCTGAGACGGCGCTGGGCGACGCCGAAAAAGCAGTCAGTCCAGACGGCGTACGGCGTCGCCCGGGCGCACCACGCCGCCGGTCACGAGGCGAGCGTTGAGACCGCGCAGCCGCAGCCGGCTGCCTTCCTCGCTGTTCACGAACGCGACGGCGTCGGGCCCGAACCGGTTCAGGAACTTCTTGCAGCCGGCGTGCGGCTTGGCGCTCACCTCGAGCACCACGTCGGGACCGATCGCGATCCGGGTGCCCGCCGGCAGGTGGTCGTGGGAGAGGTCGAGGTCGACGTAGAGCTGGTCGCCGGCCATCACCCGCTCCTGGTCGGTGTCGGCCAACAGGTCGACCATGCGCGAGCTCATCACCGTGACCTGTGCCTGGAAGTGACGCCCCACGGCGACGGCCCTGGAGGTCGCCCGGGCGAGCCAGTTGTCGCCGACCAGCCCGACCTCGAGGTCGAGCACGCCCTCGTCGAGGATCTCGCGCGCGGCGTGCTCGGGACGGCGTACGACGAGGGTCAGCCGCCCCTCGCCGATGGGCGCGGCACGCAGGTGATCCAGGGCGGCCTCGAGCTCGGCGGTGGTGCGGAGGGTGCTGGTCGTCATGCCCCGATCCTGCCAAGGGACCGGTGCCCGTGTCTCGGGGGTATGCCACATAGGCTGCCGCCGGTGAGGACACCGTGAGCAAGTGGGACTGGGAGCTGCGCAGCTGCGGCAGACACGGGCACGTGACCTGGAAGCCGTCCGAGGCGGACCTCGCCGAGCGCCTGCACGTCGAGACCGTCGACGGTGAGGCCTGGCGGTGCCTGCGCTGCGCGACGTTCGTCGTGGGCTCGCCGCACGGTGAGGGGCCGGCCGAGGACGCCCCGCTGGTGCTGCGCGGCAAGGCGCTCCGCGACGCGTTCATCCTGCGGCTGCTGGCCGCTGAGCGGTTCATCCGTGGCGTGCTGCTGGTCGCCCTGGCGTACGGCGTCTACAAGTTCGACGGCGCCCAGAACTCCCTCGAGAAGGTCTTCCAGGACTACCTGCCCACCTTGAAGCCCCTGGCCGACAAGCTCGGCATCGACCTGCAGAACACCGGGCCGGTCAAGCTCATCCAGAAGGCGCTGACCGCCGACCACAGCACCCTGAAGCTGGTCGCCATCGGCGTCCTCGCCTACGGCGCGCTGGAGCTCCTCGAGGGCATCGGGCTGTGGCTGATGAAGCGCTGGGGTGAATACGTCGCGATGGTCGGCACCCTGGTCTTCATCCCGCTCGAGGTCTACGAGCTCGTCGAGCGGGTAACCTGGCTGCGCGTGGTGGCGTTCGTGTTCAACCTGTTCGCGGTGGTCTACCTGCTGTGGAGCAAGCGCCTGTTCGGCTTCCGTGGTGGGCGCGAGGCGTTCGAGGCCGAGCGGCACGGCCAGTCGCTGCTCGAGGTCGAGCAGGCGGCTGCCTAGGTGGGGAGCTTCACCATGTGAACATGATGAAGCTGCACTTCACACGGTGGGCTCACCATGGGAAGTGCAGGTTCACCCACTTCACATGGTGAAGCAGCGTCGTACGGCGTGCGTCAGGCCCAGCGCTCGGAGGCAGGCACGAAGTCGAGGGTGCGGTCGCCGGTGTAGATCTGCTTGGGTCGCGCGATCTTCTGCTCCTTGTCCTGCACGAGCTCCAGCCACTGCGCCAACCAGCCGGGGGTCCGGCCGATCGCGAAGAGCACCGTGAACATCTCGGGCGGGAACTGAAAGGCCTCGTAGATCAGCCCGGAGTAGAAGTCGACGTTGGGGTAGAGCTTGCGGGAGACGAAGTACTCGTCCTCGAGGGCGATCTTCTCCAGCTCCTGGGCGATCTCGAGGAGCGGGTTGACCCCGGTGACCTCGAAGACGTCGTCGCAGGCCTTCTTGATGATCTTGGCGCGCGGGTCGTAGTTCTTGTAGACCCGGTGGCCGAAGCCCATCAGCCGCTCGTCACCGTTCTTCACGCCCTCGATGAAGTCGGGGACGTTCTTCTTGTCCTTGATCCGGCGCAGCATCCGGAG
>JAWWPM010000285.1:0-5429 GCA_033854915.1 Nocardioidaceae bacterium | reverse complement strand
AGGTCGGCGATGCTGTGCAGCCCGACCAGGTCGAGCAGCCCGTCGATCCGGAACACCTCGTCGTCGGTGATGCCGAGCTCCTCGACCAGCAGCTCGAGCACCTGCGGGGCGATCGACTCCTCGACCTCGAGCCGCACCGGTGGTCCGAAGCGGCGGCGGAGCAGCTCCTTCTCCAGCGCCTTGAGGAGGTTCTCGGCGTCGTCCTCCTCCACCTCGAGGTCCTCGTTGCGGGTGACCCGGAAGGTGTGGACCTCCAGCACCTCCATGCCGGGGAACAGGCGCTTGAGGTGCTCGCCGATGACGTCCTCGAGGGGCACGAAGCGCTGGTTGCCCAGGGGCACGAAGCGGCTGAAGATCGGCGGCACCTTGACCCGCGCGAAGTGCTCCTTGCCGGTCTTGGGGTTGCGCACGAGCACGGCGAGGTTGAGCGAGAGCCCGGAGATGTAGGGGAAGGGGTGGGCGGGGTCGACCGCCAGCGGGGTGAGCACGGGGAAGACCCGGTCGCGGAACAGCCGCTTGCAGTACTTCTGCTCCTCGCGGTCGAGCTCGGCCCACCGCACCAGCTCGATGCCCTCGCGGGTGAGGGCCGGGACGAGCTCGTCGCGGAAGATCCTCGCGTGCCGCTCCATCTGGTCACGGCTCTCGGCCCAGATCCGCTCCAGCACCTCGCGCGGCATCAGGCCGGAGGCGGCACGCACGGCCACCGAGGCGGCGATCCGGCGCTTGAGGCCGGCCACCCGCACCATGAAGAACTCGTCGAGGTTGCTGGAGAAGATCGCCGCGAACCGCACCCGCTCGAGCAGGGGTAGCGACGCGTCCTCGGCCTGACCGAGCACGCGTCGACTGTAGGCGAGCCAGGACAGCTCGCGGTCGAGGAAGCGGTCGTCGTACGCCGTGACCTCGGCCAGGTCGGCCTCGTCCGGCTCGTAGGGAGGCTGGACGTCGAACGACTCGTCTGCCGGGCCGTCCTCGTCGCGTGGGTACGTGGCGGACGCGAGCTGGACCATGGGCTCAGTGTGGCACCGCTGGGTGAACGGTGAGCAAGGGCCGGGAGTCACCTCGCTAGGTTGGCCGCGTGCCGAACCGATCGACCCGTGCCGCTGCGATCGACCTCGCGTGGAAGCGCGCCACCCTGCGCTCGGCCATGTCCCTGCCGGAGCCCGTGCAGCGTGCGCTGGCCGGGCGGCGACTGACCCTGGACGGTCAGACCCTGGCGACCGACACCCAGCTGATGTTGCGGCTCCAGCGCCTCGGCCGCGAGCCGAGCCTGGAGAGCGTGACGATCCCCGAGAGCCGTCAGGTGCTGCTGCGACAGACCGCGATCGCGGGCGGAGACCAGCCGATCGGAGCCGTCCGCGACATGCCGGTCGGTGACCTGCCGGGCCGGCTCTACGTCCCGTCCGACGCGCCGACGCCCGGACCCCTCCTGGTGTTCTTCCACGGCGGCGGATGGGTCAGCGGCGACCTCGACACCCACGACCCGGCCTGCCGGTTCCTGGCCGAGCGGAGCGGGGTCCGGCTCCTCGCGGTGGACTACCGGCTCGCGCCCGAGCACCCCTTCCCCGCGGCGAACGACGACGCGCTGGGGGCCTACCGCTGGGTGGTCGCGCACGCGGGCGACTTCGGCGCCGACCCCGCACGGCTCGGGGTCGGCGGCGACTCGGCCGGTGGGACGCTCTCGGCCACCACCGCCCTCGCGGCCGCCCGCGAGGGCCTGCCCCTGGCCCGTCAGCTGCTGATCTACCCCGGCACCGACCTGACGGGGCACACCGAGAGCGGGCGGCTGTTCGGCGACGGACTGTTCCTGACCTCGCGCTACATGGACGCGGTGAAGGCGGCCTATGCGCCCGACCCGACCACGTGGAGCCTGCCCGAGGCGAGCCCGCTGCTGGCCGACGTGCCGCCCGGCCTGGCTCCGGCGTACGTCGTCACCGCCGGCTTCGACCCGCTGCGCGACGAGGGCGAGGCCTACGCCCGCAAGCTCGCCGACGCCGGGGTCGAGGTGGAGCTGCGACGCTTCCCCGACCAGATCCACGGCTTCCTCAACGTGGTGGGGGTCCCGGGCACGGCCCGGGCCGCGATGGCCGAGGTGGCTGCCAGGCTCGGCGCCTACCTCGCCTGAGCCGGACCGGTCAGTAGACGAGGGCCTGGACGTCCGCGGCCAGCACCTCTTCGACGTACGACGGCGCGCCGGCCAGCCGCACCCCCTCGATGAGGTCGCTCTCGCCGATCCCACGGCGTACGGCGCACTGGCTGCACACGGTCACTTCGCCGCCGTTGACGATCGCGGTCAGCAGGTCGGCGAGCGCCGGGGCATGCGCGAGCTCGAACGCCTCGGCCCGGCCCGGCACGCCGAACCACGCAGCCTCCCCGGTCAGCCACAGCGAGACCGGAGCGCCGGCGGCAAGCGCGGTCGCGGCCACCGTGAAACCCTGGCTGCAGCGCTCGGGGGCCTCGGCGCCGCAGGTCACCTTCACGACGAGGGAGCGGGGCATGCGGCCAGCCTAGGCGCTCGGCGCGGAGCCCTAGACTCGACCGCATGGCCTTCGAGATCCCCCCGAACATCCATCCGAGCTGCGCGCGGCTCGCCTGGCTGATCGGGACCTGGGCGGGCAACGGCCACGGCGAGTACCCCGGGATCGAGGCGTTCGAGTTCGGCCAGGAGGTCGTCTTCCAGCAGGACGGCCGGCCGTTCATCCACTACTTCAGCCGCTCGTGGATCGTCGACGCCGAGGGCAACCACGTGCGCGAGGCCGCGCAGGAGACGGGTTTCCTGCGGCCCCAGGAGGACGGCACCATCGAGATGGTGATGGCGCACAACCTCGGCTTCGTCGAGATCTGGCACGGCGAGATCCATGCCGACCAGCCGCGCTTCGAGATCGTCACCGATGCTGTGGCCCGGACCGCGAGCGCCAAGGAGTACGTCGGTGGGAAGCGGCTCTACGGCTACGTCAACGGCGACCTGCTCTACGCCTTCGACATGGCCGCGCAGGGTCACGAGCTCCAGCCGCACACCCACGCCCAGCTGGTCAGGCAGTAGGCCCATGTCTCACGAGCACGCCGCGGACGACCAGGTCGAGACCGACTGGCGGGCCCGGCTGCGCGAGCGGGGTTACCGGCTCACGCCGCAGCGTGAGCTGATCCTCGGCGCCGTCGAGCGACTCGGGCACGCCACCCCCGACGAGGTGCTGGCCGAGGTGCGCACGCATTCCACGGCGGTCAACGCGTCCACGGTCTACCGCACGCTCGAGGTGCTGGAGGAGCTCGGTCTGGTGCGGCACGCCCACCTCAGCGACCGCGCCCCGACGTACCACTCGGTGACCGAGCACGAGCACTTCCACCTGGTCTGCCGGAATTGTCACCGCACGATCTCCGTTGACCCTGACGTGCTCACCCCAGTGATCGACCGGCTGTCCGCCGACCACGGCTTCAGCGTGGACGTCGGGCACCTGACCGTGTTCGGCCGCTGCTCGGACTGCCCGCCGGACGTGACCTCGTGACCAGCCCGCTGTTGTCGCTGCCCGGAGCCGTGGCGGGAGCCGGCATCGACGCGCCGGTCGCCGCGCACTACGGCTCGCTGTACGGCGAGCAGACGGTGCTCGAGGCGGGCGACGGGTTCGTGGACCTGTCGCACCACGACGTCATCAGGATCTCCGGGCCCGACCGGCTGCAGTGGCTGCACGACCTGAGCACGCAGTACTTTCTCGATCTCCCGACGCGCACCTGGACCCAGGCGCTGATCCTCAGCCCCCAGGGGCACGTGGAGCACGAGTTCGCCGGCGTCGACGACGGCGAGGCGTTCGTCGCCGCCACCGAGCCGGGGCGGGCGGCCGCGCTGGTGGAGTTCCTCGACCGGATGCGCTTCATGAGCCGGGTCGAGGTCACCGACGTCACCGCCGAGCACGCGCTGGCGTGGCGACCGGCCGCGGGCCACGAGTTCGTCCCGCGCGCGTCCCTGACGACGTACGCCGAGGCGGCCGGGCCGGCCTGTGGTCTGTGGGCCTACGAGGCGCTGCGGATCGCCCGCGGCGAGCCGCGGCTCGGCCTCGACACCGACCACCGCACGATCCCCAACGAGGTCGGCTGGATCGGGCGCGCCGTCCACCTCGAGAAGGGGTGCTACCGCGGGCAGGAGACGGTGGCTCGGGTCCACACTCTCGGCCGCCCGCCGCGACGGCTGACGTTGCTGCACCTCGACGGCTCGGAGAACCGCCTCCCGGCCGTCGGCTCGGAGCTGAAGGCGGGGGAGAAGGTCGTCGGCTTCGTCGGCACCTCCGGCCGGCACCACGAGCTCGGCCCGATCGCCCTGGCGGTGGTCAAGCGCAACGTCCCGCTCGACCAGCAGCTGGAGGTCGACGGCCTCCCGGCCGCCCAGGAGGTCCTCGTCGACCCCGAGATCGGCCTGCACGTCCGTCCGCGCCTCACCTGACCCCCACTGCGGCAGCTGCGCGAGGGAAAACGCGGAACAGATCGATGTGCGGCACGCAGAATCGGCGATTTGTTCCGCGTTTTCCGCAAGCTCGAGGTCCCGGCGGGCGCCGGTGGTCAGCGTCGCGAGTACTGGACGTGGGTCTGGGTGTGGGCGAAGCCGAGGCGGGAGTACGTCGCGATGGCGGCGGCGTTGTCGGACTCGACGTAGAGGATGACCCGGTTGACGCCGAGACCGTTGAGGTGGTCGAGCCCGGCGGCGGTGACCGCCCGGCCGAGGCCCCGACCCTGCGCGGCGGGGTCGACCGCGACGACGTAGACCTCGCCGAGCTCG
The DNA here is from genome assembly GCA_033854915.1 of Nocardioidaceae bacterium. GTDB lineage: Bacteria > Actinomycetota > Actinomycetes > Propionibacteriales > Nocardioidaceae > Nocardioides. Next base: position 667 of record JAWWPM010000285.1, on the reverse strand, counting down.
GGGGAGTGCTGCTTGGTCCAGTGGAACGCGAGCAGCCTGCTGTCCGGCGGGCCGGCGTCGGCGACCAGCAGCCCGGACGGGTCGAACCAGGGCTCGGCCATCCGCTCGGCGAGGTTGGCGGCGTCCATCGACCCCTGCTCGGGGTGGTGGGCGAAGGCGGCTGCGTTGACGCGGAGCACCTCGTCGGCGTCGGCCTCGCGGTAGCCACGGATCGTGACCCCGTCCACGGCCGGGACGTCGACCGGCCCCGTGGCGCGTTCCATCACCCACAGCTCTCGCGCCGCGCTGAAGCCGAAGTGAGCCGCCAGCCGCCGAGCATCAGGGTGGTCCGCGTGCGACCACGCGGTCACATCGCCGGGTGCCTCGGCCAGTGCGGCCTCCGCCAGTGCCGTGCCGAGGCCGAGTCGACGGCCCCGCGGGGCCACCACGAGATCCAGGGAGGACCCACGGAGCAGCGCGAAACCCTCGTCGGTGGACTCCTCGTCGTCGTGCCCGATCCAGAAAGTCGCACCGGCGAGTCCGTCCCTCGCCAGGGCCATCGTGGTTGCCTCGTCGAGGGGCCGGGCGCCATCGGCCGCGCCGGAGTCGCCCGCGGCGTACTCGACCAGGTCGAGTGCCCGCCGACGCTCGTCGTCGCCGAGGCGTACGACGCTCAGCGTCGCTGCTC
>JAWWPM010000284.1:0-7834 GCA_033854915.1 Nocardioidaceae bacterium | reverse complement strand
TGGTCGCCTACATCGAGGCACACCGGCCTCCTGCCGGCCCGGCGCCCCGCGACACGTCCGACCACAACACCTCGACCCCCGAGTCGCTGGCGTTGTCCAAGGCGTTGAAGAAGGCCGGCTTCGCCTTCGTCGGGCCGACCACCATGCATGCGCTGATGGAGGCGATCGGGCTGGTCGACGACCACCTCGCCGGCTGCCACCGGCGCGGCATCGCCACCGCCTGACCCTCCGTTGTATCTCACGGCCGCTGCCGTGCTCCTGAAGATGTGTTGGACCGACGGGGGTCCGACACACCCGCGGGTGCTCTTCGAGTGCTTCGCCGGACGACCGCCGGCCCCACACCGGCGGTCGTCTCGTTTGTCGTGAGCCGTCACCCACTAGCCTCCGGATCATGGCCCGCATCCACGCGTACTCCGACGACGCGCTGGGCGACCACGACGCGGTCGCACTGACCCAGGAGCTGGCCACTGGCCGGGTCTCGGTCCCCGAGGTGGTCGAGGCTGCGATCGCGCGCACCGAGCGGGTGGCCGGGCCCTTGGGCGCGCTCGCCGTCGACCGCTTCGAACGCGCCCGGGCCGAGGCGCGTGACCCGCGGGGCGGCTACTTCTCGGGCGTGCCGACGCTGGTCAAGGACAACGTCGACCTGACTGGTCTGGCCACCCAGCAGGGCTGCGACGCCTTCGGTCCGCACCCGGCGAGGGCCGACGGTGACTTCGCCCGCATGTATCTCGCGACCGGGCTGATCCCGATCGGCAAGTCGCAGCTGTCGGAGTACGGCTTCAGCGCCTCGGCCGAGCACCCGCGGATCGGTCCGGTGCGGTCCCCGTGGTCGACCGACCACACCGCGGGCGCCTCCTCTGCCGGTACGGCGGCACTGGTCGCGGCGGGCGCCGTGCCGATCGCCCACGGCAACGACGGCGGTGGCTCGGTGCGGATCCCCGCGGCGGTCAACGGGCTGGTCGGGCTCAAGCCGACCCGCGGCCGCCTCGCCCAGGACGTCATCCTCCGCACGATGCCGGTACGGATCGTCTCCGACGGTGTGCTCACCCGCTCGGTGCGCGACACCGCGGCGTTCTACCGTGAGGCCGAGCGCGTCTACCGCGACCTCGAGCTGGCGCCCGTCGGCGACGTGACCCGTGCGGCGCGGGCGCGCCGTACCGTCGCCGTCCTGACCGACGGCATCGGGGTCAGTGCCACCGCCGAGGTCGAGAAGCTCACTCTCGAGACCGCCGACCTGCTGGAGTCGCTCGGGCACCACGTCGAACGCATCGAGCAGCCGATGCCGGTCTCGTTCAAGGACGACTTCCTCCTCTACTGGTCGTCGCTGGCCACCCTGGCCGTCACCACCGGCCGCGCGGCGCACGGCTCGTCCTGGGACCGCTCCCGCCTCGACAACCTCACCCTCGGTCTCGACCGCCACTGCCGGCGGCACCTGCACCGCCTGCCGGGAGCCACCCGCCGACTGCGCCGCACGGCGACCCTGGCGCACGACCTGCACCAGCGGTACGACGTGGTGCTCACGCCGACCCTGGCCCGCGAGACGCCCCGGATCGGCTGGCTCGACCCGACGCAGGACTACGAGACGATCATGGGCCGGCTGCTGGAGTGGGTCGCCTGGACCCCGATGCAGAACGCCACCGGTGCTCCGGCCGTGTCCCTCCCCCTCGCGACCACCGAAGCCGGGCTGCCCCAGGGGATGATGCTCGCCGCCGGCCACGGCCGCGAGGCGATGCTGCTCGAGCTCGCCTACGAGCTGGAGGCGGCCAGACCCTGGCCGCTGCTCCGCGACGCCTGAGCGCGGGTTGCTAGCGTCGGTGGCATGCGATCCGTTGCCTACGCCACCACCGGTGACTCCTCCGTGCTCGAGCCGACCGACCTCCCGATCCCCGAGCCCGGCCCCGGCGAGGTCCGGGTGCGGCTGGTCGTCGCGGGGGTCAACCCGACCGACTGGAAGGCCCGCGCGGGGCTGACCGGCCCGAAGGACCTCCCCTTCGACGTGGTGGTGCCCGGCCAGGACGGCGCGGGCGTCGTGGACGCGGTCGGTGACGGGGTCACCGGGCTGGCCGAGGGCGACCGGGTGTGGGTCTACCTCGCGCAGCACGGTCGGCCGATCGGCACCGCGGCGGAGTACACCGTGGTCCCCGCCGGCCTCGCCGTGCGGCTGCCCGAGGGAGCGTCGTACGACGTGGGCGCCAGCCTGGGCGTACCCGCGATGACCGCCCACCGTGCCCTGACCGTGCACGAGGACGGCCCGGCGCGGCTGTCGCAGGGTGCCCTGGACGGCCGGACCGTGCTGGTCACCGGTGGTGCGGGCGCGGTCGGCCACGCCGCGATCCAGCTGGCCCGGTGGGCCGGTGCCGAGGTGATCACCACGATCAGCAGTGACGCGAAGGCGGCGCTGGCGACGGCGGCCGGTGCGCACCACGTCGTGAACTACACCGACGGCGACCCCGCGGCCGCCATCCGCGAGATCGCTCCCGACGGCGTCGACCTCGTCGTCGAGGTGGCGCTGATCTCGAACGTCGACCTGATCGGCGCGGTGCTGAAGCCGCGTGGCTCGGTCGCGGCTTACGCCAACACCGGAGGCACCGAGGCCACCCTGCCGTTCCGCGCGTTCATGGGGCTCAACGCCCGGATCCAGTTCGTGCTGCTCTACACCGTCGGCGAGGCGGCCCTGCAGGCCGCGGCCGAGGACGTCGCGACGGCCGTCGCCGACGGCGCGCTCGAGGTCGGGGAGGACGCCGGCCTGCCGCTGGTCCGCTTCCCGCTGGACCGCACGGCCGCGGCCCACGACGCCGTCGAGCAGGGTGCCGTCGGCAAGGTGCTGATCGACGTCTCAGCCTCGTGAGCGGGACGTCGTAGGTCCAGGTCGCCGGGGCACCAGGTCGCCGGGGCGACCGCTTCGGCTGGCATCCGTCGGCAGCGATGTGACGTGCTCAGGATCCGCCTCCGAAACCGCCTCGAGACGGTAGAAGCTGAGCGGTGGAGACGATTTCGGGATCATGTCTGCGCCTGTGTATCCTTCACGGTCGTTGCCCCTTTAGCTCAGACGGCAGAGCGTCTCCATGGTAAGGAGAAGGTCTACGGTTCGATTCCGTAAAGGGGCTCTGGGTGGGGTCCTGCCCCGTTCCCCTGGCGGGGTAGCTCAGGTGGTTAGAGCACACGGCTCATAATCGTGGTGTCGCGGGTTCGAGTCCCGCCCCCGCTACACAAGATCGACCTCAGCAGTTTCGACCCGAAGGAATACCCGTGGCAGCCAAGAGCTCCGACGTTCGCCCCAAGATCACGCTCGCGTGCACCGAGTGCAAGGAGCGCAACTACATCACCAAGAAGAACCGCCGCAACGACCCCGACCGCATGGAGCTGAAGAAGTTCTGCCCGCGTTGCCGCACCCACACCCCTCACCGCGAGACCCGCTGACCTTCGCTGGTCGAGCTGGTCGACCCAGCACACGTCACGCCCGTCCGGCTCTGCCGGGCGGGCGTCGTCGTTCCCGCACCAGCGCCGGTAGATTCGCCCGCATGGCAGTCGACGCGTCCCTGGCCGGGCGCACCTTCCCCCCGACCACGTCGTACGACGTGACCGAGCAGGCCGTGGCGGCCTTCGCCGCGGCCACCGGTACGCCGTACCAGCCGGGCGGCCCTGCGCCCGCGACCTTCCCGATCGTGGTCGCCTTCGGTGCGATGCAGGCGCTGATGGCCGACCCGGAGGTGGGCATCGAGCTCCACCACGTGGTGCACGGCCAGCAGAGGTTCGTGCACACGCGTCCGGTCGTGGTCGGCGACCGGCTGACCGCGACGCTCACCGTCAGCGGTCTGCGCCAGATCGCCGGCACCGACATCATCGCCACCTCGAGCGCGATCACCGACGGCACCGGCGCACTGGTCTGCACCGCCGAGGCGACCCTCGTGCACAAGGCGGGTGACTGATGGTCGAGCTGACACCGGTGACGTACCCCGTCACCCGGGCCGACCTGGTCGCCTATGCCGCGGCCAGCGGTGACCCCAACCCGATCCACCAGGATCCCGAGGTGGCTCGCAGCGTCGGGCTCCCGGACGTGATCGCGCACGGCATGTTCACCCTGGCGCTGGTCGCGCGCTACGTCGACGAGCAGCTCGGAGAGCCAGGTCGGATCATCGAGCTGGGGGCCAAGTTCACCAAGCCCGTGGTGGTGCCCGAGGGCGGCACCGAGGTGGCGATCCAGGGCACCTGGCGCGACGACCGCACGATCGCGCTCCGGGTCACCTGTGGCGACGAGACCGTCCTCGGCAACCCGGTGGCGGTCGTGCGTGGCTGAGGCCGTGCGGCTCAGCGACCACACCACCCTGCGCCTGGGCGGTCCGGCGCAGTCCTGGTTGCGGGCGACGACCGAGGCCGAGCTGGTCGACGCCGTACGCCGTGCCGACGAGGCGGGCGAGCCGGTGCTCGTCCTGGCCGGCGGCAGCAACCTGGTCGTGGCCGACGAGGGCTTCCCCGGCACCGTGGTCGAGGTGGCCACCTCAGGGATCCAGCCCGATGTGACCGACGACGACGCCACGTGCGGCGGCGCGGTCGTGAAGGTCGCGGCGGGGGAGGACTGGGACGCGTTCGTGGGCACCGCCGTCGCGCGCGGCTGGGTCGGCGTCGAGGCGCTGTCCGGCATCCCCGGCTCGGTCGGCGCGACGCCGATCCAGAACGTCGGCGCCTACGGCCAGGAGGTCGCCCAGACCATCGCGGCGGTCCGGGTCTGGGACCGCCGGCTGCGTGGGTTCCGCACGTTCGCCGCCGCCGACTGCGGCTTCGGATACCGGACCAGCCGCTTCAAGGCCGACCCCACGCGGCACGTCGTGGTCGAGGTGACCTTCCAGCTCCGGCAGGGGACGCTCGGCGCCCCGGTGACCTATGCCGAGCTCGCCAAGACCCTCGGCGTCGAGCCCGGGGCGCGCGCGCCGATGACCGACGTACGCCGGGCCGTGCTCGACCTGCGTGCCGGCAAGGGGATGGTCCTCGACCCAGCAGACCACGACACGTGGAGTGCCGGTTCGTTCTTCACCAACCCCGTCCTCGCCGCCGACCGGCTGCCCGACGGGGCCCCGGCCTGGCCGCAGCCCGACGGGTCGGTGAAGACCAGCGCGGCCTGGCTGATCGAGCGGGCCGGCTTCGGCAAGGGCTACGGCGACGGGCCGGCCCGACTGTCGACCAAGCACACCCTGGCGCTCACCAACCGCGGAGCGGCCACGACCGCCGACCTGCTGGCTCTGGCTCGGGAGATCCGCGACGGGGTCGAGGCGAGGTTCGCGATCCGGCTGGTCAACGAGCCGGTGCTGGTCGGCTGCGCCCTATGAGCTGACGCCGCGGTGGTGCACCTGCGGCGGGTTCGGGCCGAGGTTGCCGCCGCTGGGTGTGATCGCGACGGCCAGCCCGATGATCGCGATCAGGGCGAGCACGGCCAGCGCCAGCAGGGCGGTCCCGATCATGGCCATGATCCGCGCCGCGTTGACCTTCTCGCGCCCGCTGTAGCGACCCGGTGACGCGTCGATGTCGCGCAGTGCGCGGCGGCTGATCACCCAGGCGAACGGCGAGAGCACGAGCGTCACGCCGGCACAGGTGAAGATGCCGACCAGAGCGACGATCCCGAGCACGAGGCCGGTATTGGCCGAGGGGTGCTCGGGCGCCATTGCCACCTGGCCGCCCGGATATCCGCCGTAGGGCGTCGCGCCGTACGGGTTCGGGGCGGCGTACTGGTCGAACGATCCGGGTTGCGGATAGGGATTGGGCGGCGGTGGGTACGGCGCGCCCTGCTGCGCATAGGGCTGCGTGGGGGGTGGTGGGGACGGAGGCTCTGCCGAGGGCTGGTAGGGGGGCTGGGACGACGGGTCCGGGCCGGGCTTGGCGCCCCACGGCTGGTGCGTGGGCGGCAGGTCCTCGTCGCTCATGGCGCCATGGTGGCAGATGCCGGCGCAAGGGACAGCCAGGCGTCGATCTCGGACAACCAGCCGGCGCGCAGCTCCTCCGGAGCGCGGGAGGCGCGGATCGACATCCGGGCCAGCTCGGCCAGCGTGGCATCGCTCAGGTCGTGCGCCACGCGCATCGTGGCGTACTGCGCGGCCAGCCGTGAGCCGAACAGCAGCGGGTCGTCGGCGCCCAGTGCGACGGTCGCACCCGCAGCCAGGATCGCCGGCAGCGGGACCGAGGTGAGGTCGGAGTAGACACCCAGGGCGACGTTGGAGACCGGGCAGATCTCCAGCGCGATGCCGGCGTCGACGATCTGCGCCAGGAGGTCGGGGTCCTCCGCCGAGCGCACGCCGTGACCGAGCCGGTGGGCGTGCAGGGAGTCCACGCACGTGCGCACCGACGAGGGTCCGACGAGCTCGCCGCCGTGCGGCACGAGCATCAGGCCGGCCCGCTCGGCGATCCGGAACGCCGGCACGAAGTCGGTGGTCGACCCGCGACGCTCGTCGTTGGAGAGCCCGAAGCCGACCACGCCGCGTCCGACGTACTGCGCGGCGAGCCGGGCCAGGGTTCGCGCGTCGAGCGGGTGCCGGGTCCGGTTGGCGGCGATCACCACGGCGATGCCGATGCCGGTGCCGGCCGAGGCCTCCCGGACCGCGTCGAGCACCAGGTCGGTGAACGCGGTGATCCCGCCGAACCGGGCGGCGTAGCCCGAGGGGTCGACCTGGATCTCGAGCCAGCGTCCACCGTCGCGGACGTCGTCCTCGGCGGCCTCCCGCACCAACCGGCGTACGTCGTCCTCGGTCCGGAGCACCGAGCGTGCGACGTCGTAGAGCCGCTGGAACCGGAACCAGCCCTTCTCGTCGGCTGCCGACAGCTCCGGCGGCCACTCGGTGACCAGGGAGTCGGGCAGGACGATGCCGTCCCGCTCGGCCAGCTCGAGCAGGGTGCCGTGCCGCATCGAGCCGGTGAAGTGCAGGTGCAGGTGGGCCTTGGGCAGGGTCCGGACGTCACGCGGCTCCCCGCTCGTTGGTCGAGCGGAGTCGAGACCACTCACGTCAGGCGAAGAGCTTCTGCAGCCGGGTGATGCCCTCGACCAGGTCGTCGTCCCCGAGCGCGTAGGAGAGCCGGAGGTAGCCCGGCGTCCCGAACGCCTCACCCGGCACGATCGCCACCTCCGCCTGCTCGAGGATGTACTCGGCCAGGTCGGCCGAGCTCTCGATGACGCGACCGTTGTAGTCGCGCCCGAGCAGGCCCTTGACGGAGGGGTAGACGTAGAACGCACCCTCCGGGGTCGGGCAGACCACACCTTCGATCTCGTTGAGCATCGACACGATGGTGCGGCGGCGACGGTCGAAGGCGGCCTTCATCTCGTGCACCGCCGAGAGGTCGCCGGTCACGGCCGCCAGCGCCGCACGCTGGGCGACGTTGGAGACGTTGGAGGTCGCGTGCGACTGCAGGTTGGTCGCCGCCGCAGCGAGGTCCCGGGGTGCGATCAGCCAGCCGACCCGCCAGCCGGTCATCGCGTAGGTCTTGGCGACGCCGTTCACCACGACACAGCTGTCCGCGAGGCCGGGGCACAGCACCGGCAGCGAGCCGGTCTCCACGTCGTCGTAGACGAGGTGCTCGTAGATCTCGTCGGTGAGCACCCACAGCTGGTGCTCCTCGACCCACGCTCCGATGGCCCGGATCTCGTCGGCGGTGTAGACCGCGCCGGTCGGGTTGGAGGGGGAGACGAACAGCAGCACCTTGGTGCGGGGAGTCCAGGCCGCCTCGAGCTGCTCGACGGTGACCTTGTAGCCCTGGGTCTCGTCGGCGAGCACGGCCACGCTCACGCCGCCGGCGAGCTGGATCGCCTCGGGGTACGTCGTCCAGTACGGCGCCGGGACGATCACCTCGTCGC
>JAWWPM010000283.1:0-2504 GCA_033854915.1 Nocardioidaceae bacterium | reverse complement strand
CCGCTACGACGCCGCCCGTGGCGGCTGGGACTTCGAGACCCTGCTGGAGGGCGACCTGGCGCAAGCGGCCGGTGACCGGGTCATGGAGCGGCTGGCCGAGGGCTCCACGGAGCCTCTGCCCTACGCGTTCGACCCGTTCGTGATGGACGCGGGGCCGGAGCTCTACCGGGCCGCGATCGCCGAGGCGCGCGAGCTGATCCACCGCGGCGACATCTTCCAGGCCAACATCTGCACCCGCCTGGTCTCGCGGCTCGAAGGCGACCCCCTCGACGCCTTCTGTGAGGGCGTCGAGGCGCTGGCGCCGGCCTACGCGGCCTACGTCGACACCGGCGAGCGCCGGGTCGTGAGCCTGTCGCCGGAGCTGTTCCTGCGCCGCGACGGGCTCGAGGTGGTGACCCGCCCGATCAAGGGCACCGCCCCGGCCGCACAGGATCCCGGCGTGCTGGCCCGCTCGGCCAAGGACCGCGCCGAGAACGTGATGATCGTCGACCTGATGCGCAACGACCTCGGCCGCGTCTGCGCGGTCGGCTCGGTGCGCGTGCCGCGGCTCGCGCTGCCCGAGGAGGGCGCGGGCGTGCGGCACCTCGTCTCCGAGGTCCGCGGCACGATGCCCGCCGATGCCGACGACGCCGACCTGCTCCGGGCGACGTTCCCGCCCGGCTCGGTGACCGGTGCGCCCAAGGTGCGCGCGATGGAGGTCATCCACGAGCTGGAGGCGACCGGGCGCGAGCTCTACACCGGCTCGATCGGCTACCTCAGCCCGGTCGCCGGGCTGGAGGCGAGCGTGGTGATCCGCACCTTCGAGATCGCCGGCGACGCGTGTTGGATCGGCGTGGGCTGCGGGATCGTCGCCGACTCCGACCCCGACGCCGAGGTCGCCGAGGCGTTCACCAAGGTCGATCCGCTGCTGGCCGCGATCGGCAGCCGCCGTACCGGCCCGGCACCCGCACCGCCCTCGCCCGGCGCTGGACCGGCTCCCCTGCCGCTCCCCCGGCCGGGCGACCTCCCCGACGCGGGGCGCGGGGTCTTCGACACCCTGCTCGTCCGCGACGGCCTGGCAGTCGACCTGCCCGCGCACCTGGACCGGCTGGCGCACTCGGTGCTCGCGCTCTACGACGCGCACGTGGACCGGGCGCCGCTCGAGCACGCCGTACGACGTGCGGCGGCCGGGCGGGAGGGACCGGCGCGGCTACGCGTCACCTGGTCGCCCTCCGACGGCCGCGCCCACGTCGAGGCCCACGACATCGACGAGCCGCGGCTCGAGCCCCGCCGGCTCGGGGCCGTCCGGATCTCCGGCTGGCCCGGTGAGCACAAGTGGACCGACCGCAGGCTGCTCGAGCGCACCCGCGCCGAGACCGGGGCCGACGAGGTGCTCCTGGTCGACGAAGGCGGCCTGGTGCTGGAGGCCGGCACCGCCAGCGTGTTCGTGGTGCTCGACGGCGAGGTGGTGACGCCGTCGCTCGACCACCGGATCCTGCCCGGCATCCTCCGCGGGCACGTCCTCGACCTGCTCCGGGGCAGTGGCGTCCCGGTCGCCGAGCGCCCGGTGGCGCTGGCCGAGCTGGCCCGGGCCCGCGAGGTCTTCACCACGAGCTCCATCCGCGGCGTGCAACCTGTCGTCGGCGTGGCCGAGGTCGGCAGCTGGCCGGTCGGGCGCACCACCGGCTGGATCCGCGAGAGGCTGAACGGCCGGGTCGGGGACCCGTCCACGCCGACGGCCGGACGTCGTACCGACCCCCACGTGCTGATCATCGACAACTACGACTCGTTCACCTACAACCTCGCCCAGCGGCTGCGGGGGCTCGGCGCGGTGGTCGACGTGGTGCGCAACGACCACATCGACGTGCCGTCCCTCGAGACGGGCGCGGCCACCGGCGCCTTCACCCATCTGGTGATCTCCCCCGGGCCGGGGACGCCCGACGACGCAGGGGTCAGCGTCGCTGCGGTGCAGGCGCTCGGCGCCCACACGCCGGTGCTCGGCGTGTGCCTCGGTCACCAGTGCATCGGGCAGGCGTACGGCGCGCGGGTCGTCCGCGCCCCCTGGCCCGTGCACGGCCAGGCGTCCCTGGTCCACCACGACGGCCGCGGCGTGTACGCCGGGCTCGACGGCCCGCTGGTCGCCGCGCGCTACCACTCGCTGGTGCTGGCCGATCTGCCGCCGGTGCTGGTGGCCACCGCCCACACCGGCGACGGCCTGCTGATGGGCGTGCGGCACCGCCGGCACCCGGTCGAGGGCGTCCAGGTGCACCCGGAGTCGATCCTCACCCCCACCGGGAGTGCCCTCCTGCAGAGGTTCTTGACGGTCCAGCGGCCGTCGAACGCCCCTTCCCACCGAGCCACGGAAGAAATTTCTGAAAATTAGTCGCCAACCGCGTCACGTCCCACCGATTCCGTCGTTTCTACTCTCGAAGGTGCCCTACCACGGAGGTCAGGACACCGACATCGGACATCGACCGGGGGGACGGTGGCCGAAGGGGGGCTCTGCTCACGCCCGGGGGGACGGG
>JAWWPM010000282.1:0-2603 GCA_033854915.1 Nocardioidaceae bacterium | reverse complement strand
GTCGGTAAGACGACCACGCTCAAGGCCGTGCTCGGGCTGGTCCATCGGCGGGGCGAGGTGCTGCTCGGCAGCGGAGCGAGGATCGACGCCGAGCCAACCCATCGCATCGTCGCCCACGGCGTGGGCTATGTGCCGGAGGACCGGGAAGTGTTCGCCAGGCTCACCGTGGCCGAGAACCTGCAGCTCGCCCTCCGGACCGATCGCCCCCGCTACGACGTCGTCGACCAGCTGTTCCCCGACTTGCGCAGCCGCGGCCGACAGCTGGCCGGCACCCTCTCCGGTGGTCAGCAGCAGATGCTCGCCCTGGCCCGGGCGCTGCTCAACGACAACCGGCTGTTGCTGGTCGACGAGCCCACGAAAGGGCTCGCGCCCCGCGTCGTCGGCGAAGTGGCCGACGCACTCGCCGTCGCCGCCCAACGGGTGCCGATGCTGCTCGTCGAGCAGGACCTTCGGGTCGTCGCCCGCCTCGCCCACGATGTCGTGGTGATGGCCGAGGGCCGGGTCGTTCACACCGGCACCGCGGCCGCGCTGTTCGCCGACATGAGCCTGGTGCGGCGCCTCCTGGGCGTGCACCGAGAGGTGGCTGCGTGAGCACCGTCGTCCTCCTGGCCGTGACGGGGCTGGGCCTGGGAGGGCTGTACTTCCTTGTCGCTTCGGGCCTCTCGCTCATCTACGGGCTGATGCGGGTGCTGAACTTCGCCCACGGCGCCTTTCTCACTGTCGGTGCCTACGTCGGCTACGAGGTGGGCACGCACGTGGGCGCGGCGTCCTCGTGGCCGGTCTTCGCCCTTACGCTCGCCGTTGGAGCAGGGACCGGAGCGGTGTTCGCGTTCCTCACCGAACTGCTGCTCGTCCGGCGCCTCTATGAGCGCGAGATCGAGCAGGTCCTGGTGACGGTCGGCCTCGGTCTCGGCTCGGTGGCTCTGGTCAGCAGCGCCTGGGGGACCGATCCGCGCCCCTTCCCGGCACCGCGCTGGATGTCGCGGACGACCGTGGTTTTCGGCGCCCAGATTCCCAACGATCGCCTGGTGTGCATCGCCGTCGCGGCGTCCGTGCTGTGTGCCCTGCTGGTACTGCTGAGGCGGACACGGCATGGCCTGATCATCCGGGCCGGCGTGGAGAACCGGGCGATGGTCGCGGCGCTCGGCATCGACGTGCGCCGCTCGTTCACCACGGTGTTCGTGATCGGCGGAGCCGCGGCCGGGCTCGGCGGCGTGCTGGCCGCGCTGTACAACGGGAGCGTCGCCCCCGGGATGGGTGACTCGCTCCTGATCTTCGCCTTCATCGTGGTCGTGATCGGCGGGCTGGGATCGATCACAGGCTCGGCTCTGGCGGCACTGGTCGTGGCCATGCTGCAGCAGTTCACCAACTACTACGCCGTGAGCGGACTGGGCGACTTCATGGTCGTGCTCGCCCTGGCCGTGGTGCTGCTGGTCCGCCCGGCCGGCCTGTTCGGGCGGCCGGCATGATCGTCCGCCATTGGCGGCCTGCGGTCCTGCTCGGTGGTGTGGCGCTGCTCGTCCTGCTGCCGCAACTGCAGCTCTCGGTGCCCGGAGTCCTTCCCGGCCCGACCTCGACCGCGGGCACCCTGCAACTGCTGACCGTCTGCCTCCTGGTCGGCGCCCTGGCCGTCACCTACGATCTCCTGTTCGGACTCGCCGGCCTCCTGTCCTTCGGCCATGCCCTCTCCTTCGCCATCGGCTGCTACTTGTTCGCCATTGCCCTGGAGCGGTGGCATCTGGGGATCGGCCCGGCCGCACTGCTGACGCTGACAGTGGGCATCCTCGCCGCCGTCCTTGTGGGCGCGATAAGCCTGCGGGTGGAGGGAATCTCCTTCGCCATGGTGACCTTGGCCTTTGCCCAAGCGGGCTCGCTGCTCGTCTACCGCAACTTCGGCGGGTTCACCGGGGGCGAGGAGGGCCTCGGTCTCAGCCGCGCCAAGCTGCCCGGGTTGCTGGTGGGCGTCGTGAACACGAAGAACCTCTATTGGACGGCGCTGGCGATCACGCTCGTCGTCTACGCCGCGGTCGCCTGGCTGACCCGGACGCATGCGGGGCGGATGATGGCTGCCGTGCGGGAGAACGCCCTGCGCGTACAGGTCCTCGGCGTCCGCCCGTACGTCGTGCGGCTGATCGCGTTCGTCACGGGCGGCGCGCTGGCGACGCTGGTCGGGATGGCGTACCTGCTGGCCCACGGGGGCGCCAGCCCCCAGGTCACCACGCCGAGTTTCACCCTCTCGCTGCTGGTCATGGTGGTGCTCGGCGGCGCGGGCGCGAGGTGGGGAGCGCTGCTCGGCGGCATCCTCTACACGTTGCTCGACCAGCGACTGGCGGTGCTCGCCTCGTCGTCGCGGATCACGTCGCTCCCGGGGGTGCTGCGTGTCCCGCTGTCGCAGCCGCTGTTCCTGCTCGGTACGCTCTTCGTCCTTGTCGTCCTCTTCCTGCCCGGCGGCTTGGCGGGTGCGATCACCAGGCTCGAACGCCGGGCCAAGGCCCACTCCGCGTGACTCTCGGGTCGGGCGGGTCACCGCCCGGGTTGCTGAAACGAGCGTGGCAGCCAGTCCGGAATCTGGAGCCGCTGGTGCGGCGGGATCCTTGCCCTCG
>JAWWPM010000281.1:0-5856 GCA_033854915.1 Nocardioidaceae bacterium | reverse complement strand
ATGACCCGTCGTACGGCCTGCGGCACGAGCACCGTTCGCAGCGTCTGCGTGTAGCTCAGCCCGAGCGAGCGGGCAGCTGCACTCTGGCTGGGGTGGATCGAGGCCAGACCCGCGCGGTAGACCTCTGAGACGTAGGCCGAGTAGGTCAGCGTCAACGCGATGATGCCCAGCCACACGGTGGGCCAATCGCCGGCCGCGGGGATGGCGAGCGGCGTCCCGAACACCACCAGCAGGATCACCACGACCGCGGGGATGGCACGAAAGACATCGCAGTAGACCAACGCGATGGCCCGTAGGGGCGCACCGGCCCGGCCGGGAAGCATCCGCAGGATCGCGATCAAGAGGCCGAATGCCAGCACCAGAACCTCTGCGACGCACGCCACCCAGACGTTGGTCCAGAAGGCGTGGATCATCTTCGGGAACGACGAGCGCCACGTGCTGGTCTGGAAGAACGTGTGCGCGACGCCACCGTTGTACGCCAGCGACAACAACAGGATCGCGGCCACGATGGCGGCGGCGGCGGCGTAGCCCATGGCGATCTGCGCCTCCTCGCGACCGGACGCCGCCGCGCGCCGGGCCGGCACCAGCTGGTCGTTCTTGAGCAGGGAGCCGCGCTCAGCCGCTCTCCGGAACGCCAGCAGGGTCGGCCACGCCGGGTACAGCGCCGCCAGCACGAGGACGACGCTCGCCAGGGTGGAGACGATCCCGCCACCGTTGTAGTCGCGCAGGCGCTGGGCAGCCGTCGCCATCAGCCCGACACCGACGACGGTCATCACCAGACCGCCGGCCGCCAAGCCGAAGACCGGGCGTGGCTTGCTCGGCGTAGGTGTGGGCTGCAGCTCCTCGCTGACGAGGGCAGAGGTGCTCATCCGCGCGGCTTTACTGGATCGTCCAGACCGGCACCGAGGACGGGTCGCCACCGAAGGCCGGGCCGAGGTAGTCCGTCGTGAGCTGGTCCAGCGTGCCGTCGCTCAGCAACGTCGCGATCCCCTGGTTCAGGGCATCCTCGTTGGCGGAGTCCTTCGGGTAGATGGCGCCGTACTGCTCACCGGTCTTGTACTGACCGACGACCTCGAGCTGGCCGCCCGTCTTCTTCGCCTCCGCCAACACGATGGCGGTGTCGAGGAAGGCCGCATCTGCCTGTCCGGAGAGCACGCTCTGGTACAGAGTCGAAGAGTTCGGGTAGATCTTGGTGGACGAACACTGGAGCTGGTCCTGGATGAACGGCACCGACGTCGTGCCGGCGTACGCCGCGCAGGAGTGGTCCTTGATGTTGGCCTCGGTGACGTCGGCACCCTTCTTCACGATCACGCCGATGTTGGAGTCGAAGTAGGGCTTGGAGAAGTCCACTACCTTGGCGCGTTCCGGAGTGATCGAGATCTCCGCCAGCGCGAGGTCGAAGGTGTTGGTCCGACCGGCCACGAGCTGGTCGAAGGACACGTTCTTGACCGTCACGGACGTCAACCCCGCCATGTTGGCCAGCTCGGCGGCCATGCAGTACTCATACCCGCTGTTGATGGACTCCGGCGTGGTGCCGTTCCACCAGCCCGGAGCGGGGAGGGTGGTCTCCACGGTCAGCGTGCCCGACTTGACCGGAGTGATCGAGATGCTGTTGGCCTTGCTGGTGATCTTGCAGTCACCGATCGTCGGCGTACCCCCGGTGCCGGCGCTCGGCGCCGAGGAGTTGCTTGAGCCGCAGGCCGCCAGGGCTGCGGTCAGGGCGAGTGCACTGGTGAGTCCCAGAGTGCGCTTGAGCTGCATGTGAAACGCGTCCTTCCACGGGCGAGACGACCGGATGGTCTTGGGTCAGGCTCGTGCCACCGGGCCCGAGAGTCAAGGACATTCGCCCCTTGGACCATGCCGGCGCACCCCTCGCAACGCGAGGAGGAACCGTGACCCCATCGAGACGCCGTACCCCGCAGACGCGGGATACGGTGGCCCGATGAGCGATGTGGCGAGCCTGACCCGCGAGGAAGCCCGAGAGCGTGCGGAGCTGATCTCCGTCGAGAGGTACGACGTCGCCGTCGACCTGCGCGCGATGTACGAGGGTGAGGTCTGGGCGGCCACCTCCACCATCTCGTTCACCTGTCTCAGCCCGGGGGCCAGCACCTTCGTGGACTGCGTCGGCAACGTCTCGGCAGTGACGCTCAACGGCCGCGCCCTCGACCCCTCGACCGCCGATCGGGGCCGCATCCCGCTGCCCGACCTCGCCAACGACAACGTGCTCGTGATCAGCTCGACCCAGCATGACACGGGCAGTGGCAACGCGATCCTGCGGACCGTCGACCCCAACGACAAGCTCGTCTACGTGTGGTCCACGTTCGAGCCCGACATGGCCCGCTACGCCTGGGCCTGCTTCGATCAGCCCGACCTCAAGGCGCCGCACGGCATCGTCGTGGACGCGCCCGAGACCTGGACGGTCACCAGCAACTCCGCACCCGACTCGGTCACCGACCTCGACGGGTCGATGGGGGGCGGCCGGCGGTGGACGTTCGCCGACACGCCGCCCCTGTCGACCTACGTCACCGTCGTCAACGCCGGGCCCTTCCACGAGCTCCGGTCCTCGCGCGGCGGCTTCGACCTCGGCCTCTACTCGCGCCAGTCGCTCAAGCAGTACCTCGAGCGCGACGCCGAGGAGCTCTTCGACCTCACCGACCGCGGCCTGGCGTTCTTCGGCGAGCGGTTCGGCCAGCCGTTCGCCCAGGAGCGCTACGACCAGGTGTTCGTGCCCAACATGGGCGGCGCGATGGAGAACTGGGGGTCGGTGACCTGGACCGACAGCGTCCTCTACCGCAGCGTCCCGACCTACGGGCAGCGGTCCGTCCGCGCCCAGATCCTCCTGCACGAGATGGCGCACATGTGGTTCGGCGACCTCGTGACGATGCAGTGGTGGGACGACCTCTGGCTCAACGAGGCCTTCGCGTCCTGGGCGTCCAACTGGGCCGCCGTCAACTGCACCGACGACTTCACCGACGAGTGGGCCACCTTCCTCGCCGGCGGCAAGATGGCCGGCTACCGGCAGGACATGTCGCCGGCCACCCACCCGATCCGGGGTGAGGTGCCCGACGTCGCGCAGGCGATGGCGAACTTCGACGCGATCACCTACACCAAGGGCGCGAGCGTGCTCAAGCAGCTGATGGCCTACGTCGGCGAGGACGCCTTCGTCGAGGGTCTGCGCAGCTACTTCCGCGACCACGCCTGGGGCAACACCGTCCTCGCCGACCTGATGACCGCGATCGGTCAGGCAGCCGGGCGCGAGCTCGACGACTGGACCGTCGCCTGGCTCGACCGCGCCGGTACCGACACGTTGCGCCTCGCCGACGGCACGATCACCGCGACCGCGCCGGACGACGGCCGGCCGCGCTCCCACCGGCTCGACGTCGGCAGCTACACCGTCTCTGCCGACGGCCTGACCCTGGTCGACACCACCGCGGTCGAGACCTCGGGCACGAGCACCGCGGTCGAGCTCCCGCAGGCCGACCTGCACCTGCTGAACGCGGCTGACCTCACCTTCGCCGCCGTCCGTCCCGACGCCGACTCCGTCCGCGTGCTCCTCGAGCGCGCCGCCCAGCTGCCCGAAGCCGTCGACCGGGCGCTGGCCGTGGTCACCGGCTTCCAGATGCTCTACGACGGCGAGCTGCCGGGCCCCGAGCTGTTCTCGTGCGTCCTCGGGGTGCTCGCCAGCGAGCGCAGCCCCAGCCTGGTCGAGCCCTGCCTCAACGTCGCCCTCGAGGTGGCGCAACGCTGGACGCCCAACGCGGAGATCCCGGTCCAGCTGGAGCACCTCGCGGTGATGGCCGCCGGCCTGGCCGACGACCCGGAGCACACCACCCCCGCCCTGCGCACCCTGGCTGCTGCCGCGACCACCGACGAGCACTTCCGCCGCCTCGACGCCGCCGCCGAGCGGGACACCGACCTCGCCTGGCGCGTGGCCACCCGCCGGGCCGCGCTGAACCACTACGACGACGCCGCGGTCGAAGCGCTGCTCGAGCGCGACCCGGACCCCGACGCCGCGATCCGTGCGCTGGCCGTGCGCACCGCGCAGCCCGACACCGCGGCCAAGGACGAGGCCTGGATGCACCTCTTCGACAAGCGCGACGTGCCGGGCGGTCCGATGATGGGCACGATGATCCGCGCCTTCTGGCAGCCGCTCCAGGACGACGTGCTGACGCCGTACGGCGACCGGTTCCTCGAGTCGATCCCGGCGCTCGCCGGCGGTGGGATGCTCACCGTCTTCGGACTGATGTACGGCATGTTCCCCCAGGTCGCGGACGACGACTTCCTGGCCCGCGCCCAGGCCGTGGCGACCGAGCCGGGCTGCGACCCGACGGTGCGCGCTGCGCTGCTCATCGGCGCCGACACGCTGACCCGGATGAATCGCGCCCGTAACGGCTGACCTGCCCCTCAGCGGGCGGTTTCGGCGCGAGCCTCGATCACCGACGCCCGGGTCGTCGTGTCGACGACCCGGGTCAGCCGCAGGCCGGAGGCCGCGAAGAGCGCGGCGTACTCCTGCTCGGTACGTTCCCGCCCGCCCGGTAGCACCAGCATGTTGAGGTCGGAGAAGGCGGCGTGCACCTCGAAGCCGGGTCGGCCGAGCAGCGTCTCGACGACCAGCACGACTCCGCCCGATGTCAGGCTTCGGCGACAGGTCTGCAGGATCTCCACGCACTGGTCGTCGGGCCAGTCGTGGAGGATCGACTTCAACAGGTAGGCATCGGCCGCGGGGACGCTCTCGAAGAAGCTCCCGCTGTCCGCCGACCACCGCGGCCGGAGGGCCGGGTCGATGGGCTCCGTGGCGACCACGTGGCCCTGGTCGAAGACGGTGCCCGTGACCTGCGGGTGCCGGCGCAGCACGGCTTCGAGGAGGATGCCCTGTCCGCCACCGACGTCGACGACCTGGGTGAGACCCGAGAAGTCGTAGGCCTCGGCCACCGCGTCGGCCACCGACGAGGTCAGCGCCGTCATGTTGTCGTTGAAGATCTCGTTCTCGGCCGGGTGAGCCTGTCGGTGGGTCCAGACGTCGACGCCGTGCTTGGCCTCGTAGGCGTTCTCGCCGGTCCGCACGCTGTGCCCGAGATGGCCCCACGCCGACCACAGCTCCGGGCTGTTGAGCGTGCGCGCCAGCGGCCGCAGCGTGCCCGGTACGTCGGATCGGAGCCCCTCGCCCAGGGCGGTGTTGGCGTACGCGTCGCCCGGCGCCTCGTCGTACACCCCGACGGTGGCCAGGGCCCGCAACAGCCGGCGCAGGGTGTCGGCGTCCGTGGACGTCACCTCCGCGAGGTCGGCGACCGCGCGAGGACCGCCGGCCAACAGGTCGGAGATGCCGAGGTCGGCGGCCACGTTGAGCGCGGCCGAGAGGCGGAAGCCGGTGATCATGGCCTGGAGGTCGCGCCGGTCCGTCATGGCGTCGATCATGCTCCCGCAGCGGCAGGGCCACCAGTGCCGTGCCGCTGCGGGGGGCGGTCAGTCGTCCGCGGGCTCCCGGCGCAGCCCGGACTCGTCGATCGGGAAGCGCTCGGCCTTCTGCCGCTCGATCGCGGCGCCGACCAGCCCGGCGAAGAGTGGGTGCGGGCGCGTCGGGCGCGAGCGCAGCTCGGGGTGTGCCTGCGTCGAGACGTAGAAGGGGTGCACGTCGCGCGGCAGCTCCACGAACTCCACGAGGTCGAGGTCGGGGTTGGTGCCGGAGAAGACCAGCCCGGCCGCGGCCAGCTGCTCGCGGTAGTGGTTGTTGACCTCGTAGCGGTGCCGGTGCCGCTCCTCGATCCGGGCCTCGCCGTAGGCGCCGCGCACGATCGTGCCGGCCGCGAGATCCGCCGGGTAGAGGCCGAGGCGCATGGTGCCACCGAGGTCGCCGGC
>JAWWPM010000280.1:0-2825 GCA_033854915.1 Nocardioidaceae bacterium | reverse complement strand
CCGCGGAGTTCGTCTGGCGCTACGAGCTGACGCTGTTCACCCTGCTGCCGATGAGCGCGGCGCTGGCGTGGACCCGGCTCCGCGCGCCACGCACCGAGCGGGACGATCCTCAGCCGGGTACGACGGCCACGCCGAGCACCGACTGACCGAACGGCGGCGTGACGCGACGCTCCAGCACCCGCGTGACCGGCACGACGAACCGGTCGTAGGTGCGCACCAGCGCCGGCTTCGGTGTGCCCACTCCCCCGCGACGCACGGTCAGCCACCAGGCCACCCCGCCCAGCAGGTTCACCGGCTTGACGATCTCGGGGGTCAGCCCGGCCGCGGTGATCGCGGCAGTCAGGGTGCGCGGGGTGTAGCGCCGCACGTGCCCGACGGCCCGGTCGAAGTCGCCGTAGAGCTGCATGTAGCCGGGCACCCAGAGCACGACCCGGCCACCGGGACGGACCATCGAGGCCAGGCCGCGCAGGGCCCCGGTGTCGTCGTCGATGTGCTCGAGCACGTTGATCGCGACCACCGAGGCAAGGGGCTCCCCCACGTCGATCGCCCGGTCGGCGAGGTCGAAGGTGCGTGCCTCCACCTCGGGCCGGTCGGCGAACCGCCGCGCCATCGACGCCACCGCGTCGGGGTCGCGATCGGTGACCACGAGGCGACGCAGCCCGGAGAGCTGGGCGGCGAACTCACCCAGGCCGGCGCCGACCTCGAGCACCGAGTCGCCGCAATGTGGCCCGATCAGCTCCAGCTGGAAGGCCCGGTAGCGACGCTGGTGGGCACCCGAGGTGTCCTCCAGGGAGCGTCCGGTGGCCTGGCTGAAGGAGCCCTCGCCCGAGCCCGGGGCGGTCACGAGGCGGCTTCCGTCCTTGTCTCGGCGTGCGACGCGTGTCGAGCCTCGCGCTGGGCCTCGTGCCGCGCGACCTTCTCGAAGAGCCGGTCGAGCAGCACGAAACGCAGCGCGAACATCACGACGTACACGCCGAGATAGGCGATGGCCACCACCGCGATCCGTAGCGACGCCTTCGTGCCGAGGTGCTGCAGCCACGTGTCGAGCAGGTGGGTCGTGCCGGTCGCGAGCAGCAGCGTCAGCAGCACGATCGTGATGTAGGGCAGGAGCTCGGTGCGCAAGCTCGGTCGCCCGGTGCGCTGCCAGGCCCAGCGCCGGTTCAGCCAGTAGTTGGGCACGGCGCCGGCCAGCCACGCCCACAGCGACGCGGACGTCGTACCGATGTGGAACGGGCCGTAGAGCAGCACGAACGTGAGCTCGGTGCACACGGTCGCGACCACCGAGCTGCCGAGGTAGCGCAGCAGCTTCTCGCGCAGCGCCGGCGCGTCGGCGACCTGGTCGGGCGTCGTCGCGGCGGGCGCGGTCGGTCTCGGCACGCCCCGAGGGTAGTAGGCGCAGGGGGCCGGGGCGGAATCGGCCGTGGGCGGGTACAACGGCGAGGCGGAGGGGACGTTCGCCCCGCGACACGCGATGCGGGTGGGAAGAGTGTTGAAGGCGAAGGAGTCGAAGGTGTCGACGAAGGGGGCAGTGATGTACGGCAGGACGACCCACAGGACCTGGCCCTCGGACCCGGTACGGACCGTGATGATGTGGCCCGTGGCGACCGTCGAGACCCTGGCCTCGCTGACCCAGGTGGCCGAGGCCCTGGCGGCCGACGAGATCGGCGCGCTCTGCGTGGTCGAGAACGACGCCCTGGCCGGGATCGTCTCCGAACGCGACATCGTGACCCACCTGGCCACCGGCGCGGACCCGGCCCACCTGACCGCCGGCGACGTGATGTCCAACGACCTGATCACCGTCGGCCCGGAGGACACGGTGCTCTTCGTGTCCCGGATGATGCGCGACGCGCAGATCCGCCACCTGCCGGTCGTGGACAACGGCCTGATCGCCGGCATCGTCTCGATCCGCGACCTGTTCAACGTGCTCATCGACGGTGCCGCCGACGAGCCCGACATCGTGTACGTGTCGAGCGGGGCGCGCGTCATCGTCCGCGCCGACTGAACGCTGCGCAGATCGGGAGCGCTGCCGGTCGGAGCCCGGGGAGATCTGATGTGGGGTCAGACCTCTTCGGGCTCCATCACGATCGAGCCGGTCGGGCACTCCTCCACGCACAGCCCGCAGCCCTTGCAGTAGTCGAGGTCGACGGCGTACTGGCCCTCCGGACCCAGCTTGATCACCGCGTTGTCGGGGCAGTAGGCGAAGCAGTTGTCGCACGAGATGCAGCCGCCGCACGAAAGACAGCGGCGGGCCTCGAAGAGCGCGTTGTCGGAGTCGAGGTCCAAGATCACCTCGTCGAACGACGACTGCCGGCGCACCATCTCCAGCCGGGGCCGATGATGACGCGGCGCGTCCTCGAAGTACCACGTGTTCAACGAGTCGTACGGCGCGAGTGCGGTCTCGGCGGCCGGCTGCGGGGCGGCGCGTCCGGAGAGCCAGGCGTCGATGCCGGCCGCGGCCCGTCGTCCGTCTGCGACCGCCTCGGTCACCGTCCGGTCCCCGGCGGAGACGTCGCCGGCGGCGAAGACGCCGGCGAGGTGGGTGTGCCCGGTCCAGGGATCGGTGCAGACCGCGCCGTCCGCCACCTGGACCTGGCCGGCCTCGCCGAGGAGGGTCAGGTCGGTGTCCTGCCCCAGTGCCAGCAGGACCGAGTCGGCGGCCAGGTGCTCGGTGTGCCCGGTGGGCTGCGGGAAGCCGGTGTCGTCGAGCTCCATCGTCTCGATGGTGATCCCGTCGGCGTCCACGTGCTCGATCGTCGACAGCCACTGGAACCGGATGCCCTCGTCCTCGGCCTCCTGCACCTCCTGTCCGTGCGCCGGCATCCGGT
>JAWWPM010000279.1:0-2526 GCA_033854915.1 Nocardioidaceae bacterium | reverse complement strand
GTCGAGGAGGCCGCGACGGCGTACGACGTCCGCGAGATCTCGATCGGCGACTACGTGCTCAACGGGGGAGAGGTGGCAGCGCTGGCGATCCTCGAGGCGGTTGTCCGGCTGCTGCCCGGCTACATGGGCAACGCCGAGTCGCTGGAGGAGGAGACCCACGAGGACGGCCTCCTGGAGTACCCCGTCTTCACCAAGCCCCCCACCTGGCGCGGCCGCCAGGTGCCGCCGGTGCTGCTCTCCGGCGACCACGGCGCGATCGCGGCGTGGCGTCGTGCCGAGTCCGTACGCCGTACCGTCGCCCGCCGCCCCGACCTCGCCCACCCCGCCGCCCAGGTCGGGCTGGGAGAAGCGCTGGACCTCGAGATCCGTCCCGCCACCCGGGCCGACGCCGGCGAGCTGTTCACCCTGACGCGGGCCTGCTGGCTCCAGGAGCTGTGGGCCAACCCCGGCGTGCCGATCCCGGCGCTGGAGGAGTCCTACGACGACCTCGTGCGCAGCCTCGACGTGTGGACGACCTTCGTGGCCCGGGCCGGTGGCCGCCTGGTCGGCGCCTGCCGCGGCCGGCTCGAGGGCGAGGTGTGGGACATCGGCCGGGTGATGACCGCGCCCGACCTCCAGGGGCGCGGCATCGGCCGCCACCTGCTGGAGCTGGCCGAGCGGGCCGCGCCCGCGGAGGCCACGTCGTACGTGTTGTTCACCGGCGCCGGCAGCGCCGCCAACCTACGGATGTACAAGAAGGCCGGCTACCGCCTGCGCGGTGCCGCCCCCGGCACCGAGGGCGCCGTGCTCCTGACCAAGCCGCGGCGCTGACCTCGATTCACGGGGCCTACACCGTCTGTGGCAGACTCAACTCTTGGCCCAGTCGGCCGAAGGACCACCCCTCGCTCGCGCGATCGGGGTCCGCGACGAACTCCTGCCACAGGGGGAGTACGACGCCGCCGGCACCCACGACCTGGCCCACAGCTGAACACCCATCATCCGCGGCTGACCTGTGGCACTCGTGAGGAGAGACATGAGCAACGTAGTCACCGACCTGGGCAATGCGTCCAAGCGCGACGACCTCCCGGCCTTCCGCGCCGGCGACACGGTCAAGGTCCACGTCAAGGTCACCGAGGGCACCCGCTCCCGCGTCCAGATCTTCCAGGGCGTCGTGATCAAGATCCAGGGCTCCGGCATCGGCCGCACCTTCACGGTCCGCAAGGTCTCCTTCGGCGTCGGTGTCGAGCGGACCTTCCCGCTCCACTCGCCGATCTTCGAGTCCATCGAGATCGTGACCCGTGGTGACGTGCGCCGGGCCAAGCTCTACTACCTGCGCAACCTGCGAGGCAAGGCCGCCAAGATCAAGGAACGCCGCGAAGCCTGAGCCGGGCGAGTCTCGGTTGAGCAACGACGAGACGGCCCGGTCCGCACCGCGCCGTCACCTGCCCCTGTGGCTGGAGACGGTGCTGCTGCTGGCCGTCGCCCTCCTGGTGTCGGTCCTGATCAAGACCTTCTTCGCGCAGGTCTTCTACGTGCCGTCGCAGTCGATGGAGCCGGGCCTGGTCAAGAACGACCGGATCCTGGTGGAGAAGCCGTCGTACTGGTTCGGCGGCACCCCGCAGCGCGGCGACGTCGTGGTCTTCTCCGACCCCGGGCAGTGGCTGACCGCCGAGGAGGACGCCGGGCCGACCAGCGTGCTCGGCAAGGCGCTGGTCAAGATCGGGCTCTACCCCGCCGGTGGCCACCTCGTGAAGCGGGTGGTCGGCGTCGCCGGCGACACCGTCACGTGCTGCGACTCCCAGGGCCGGATCTCGGTGAACGGCCAGCCCCTCGACGAGGACTCCTACCTGCGCTCGCCCAAGAGCCTGAAGTGCAACGGGCCCGAGGTCGACGGCTGCACCAAGGACTGGACGGCGGGCCCGGTCCCGGCCGGTGAGCTGTTCGTGCTCGGTGACAACCGCTCCGACTCCGCCGACTCGGCCTACCACCTGTGCCACCCGCGGGCGGCCTACTGTGGCCGGGGCGGCCCGTTCGTCCCGGTCTCCGACGTGGTCGGCCGGGTCGAGGCCCTGCTCTGGCCGGCTGGCCGCTTCCACGTGCTGCACCGCCCGGCGGACTTCGCGAGCGTTCCCCCCTCCTCGCCGGCCGCGTCATCGACCAGTCGTTAGGCTCTCCGCGTGACCGCTGAAGACACCACCTCGACCTCGGTGGACGGCCCGCGGCCGGGCCCGGCGGCCACGCCGCGCAAGCACCTGCCGCTGTGGCAGGAGACCGCCCTGCTGCTGGCGATCGCGATCGTGCTGGCGGTGGTGATCAAGGCGTTCTTCGTCCAGGCGTTCTACATCCCGTCGGAGTCGATGGAGCCGGGGCTGGTCAAGAACGACCGGATCCTGGTCGAGAAGGTGTCCTACTGGTTCGGCGGCAGCCCCGAGCGTGGCGACGTCGTGGTCTTCAAGGACCCCGGCGGCTGGCTCACCGCCGCGGAGTCGGCCGGTCCGGCCAACCCGGTCACCAAGGCGATGGCCAAGATCGGGCTCTACCCCTCCG
>JAWWPM010000278.1:0-3951 GCA_033854915.1 Nocardioidaceae bacterium | reverse complement strand
GCGCCTCCATGTCTCACTCGCCGCTTCTCTCCGCGTCCGGGTCAGTGGCTCCACCTGACAGGCACATGACAGTCGGATGACGGCTTGGTCAGGTTCGTGCGATGCGTCGGATGCGTCCTCACGATGGGTGCACGCCCATCCGGGTCTTCCGTGGCCGATCGACGACCACATCCTGGCGGCATGCAGGAGCGGTACGGCGTCGCGAGCTGACGCAGTCGTGGGGGACAGGCGGGCCGGGTGCCCGGGGCATCCGGTCCGTTCCCCTGTACGAGGTTCTTACAAGGTCTGGCCGCCACGCTGCCCTCAGGCAAGGGGGAAGCTGTGGCACACCTGCTGGTGGTCGACGACGAACCGCGCATCGCGCGCTTCGTCTCGCGTGCGCTCGAGTCGCAGGGTCACGTCGTCGAGACCGCGCGCACCGGCGAGGAGGCCCTGCGCAAGGCGGCCGAGCAGGACTTCGGCCTGGTGATCCTCGACCTGCTGCTCCCCGGCATCGACGGTTACGACGTACTGACGGGTCTGTTGGCCCAGGACGAGAGCGCCCGGGTGCTGGTGCTGTCCGCGGTCGGCGACGTCGAGTCGCGGGTCCAGTGCCTCCGGGCCGGTGCCGCGGACTACCTGGCCAAGCCCTTCGCGGTGGCCGAGCTGCTGGCGCGGGTCGACTCCCGCCTGGCCGAGCCCTCCGCGCCGACCCCCCAGCGCTGGCTGCAGGTGGGCTCGATGCGCCTCGACCTACGCCGACGAGTGCTCCTCGACGGTGATCGCAGCACTGCCTTGTCGCAGCGTGAGTTCGTGCTGCTCGGTCACCTGATGCGCCGGGCCGGCGAGGTGTGCACACGCGACGAGCTGCTCTCGGACGTCTGGGGTTTCTGCTTCGACCCGGGCAGCAACGTGCTCGAGGTGAGCGTCGCCCGCCTGCGCGGCAAGATCGATCGCTGGCACATCGAGACGGTGCGCAATGTGGGCTACTGCTTCAGTGCGTGAGCGGTTGCTCCTCTACGGCTGGATGGTGTTCGCCGGGATCAATGCCGCACTCATGTTCGTCCTCCCGGGCGCTGAGACCATCCCGTTCCACTTCGTCTGGGTGAGCACCGCCGTCGTCTACGGGCTTCGCCCGTGGTCCCTGCCGAAGATGTGGCTGACCTGTCTCGTCGTGACCGCCGCGACCGGGGTGCCACTCGTGCTCCACGCGCGCGACGGCGACACCGGCTGGCAGGAGACCAGCGAGATCCCGCTGATGGCCCTGCTGTTCCTGGTCATGGTCTGGCACGTGCGCCGGCGGATGGCGGCGACCGCCGAGGCGGAGCGGTTGGCCCGCGGTGAGCGCCTGGCTCGGGAGCGGCAGCGCCGCTTCGTCCGCTTCGCCTCCCACGAGCTGAGGACGCCGATCACGGTGGCCCGCGGGTTCACCGAGCTCGTGGGGAAGCAGCAGGAGGACCCGGCCTGCATCGATGACATCGCGGTGGTCCTCGACGAGCTCGACAAGCTCGAGGGTGTGGCGGCCCGGCTGCTGGCCCTGGCCAGGTCCGACGAGGAGTCACTGCGGGTCGAGGACGTGGACCTCGCGGCGCTGCTCGAGCGGACCGCGCGCCGATGGCGGGCCGGCGCCCCCGAGCGCTGTTGGCTGGTCGACTGCCCGGCGCTCAGCGTGCGGGCCGACCCGGCGCGGCTCGAGGTAGCCGTCGACAGCGCGGTCGAGAACGCGGTCAAGCACACGGAGCAGGAGGGAACGATCCTGCTGCGCGGGCTGAGATCCGGCAACGAGGTGTTCGTGGAGGTCGCGGACGACGGGGTCGGGATCCCCGCGGACCAGCTGCCCCTGGTCTTCGAGCAGTTCCACAGCGCCGGGCCGCACGCCGGGACAGGTCTGGGCCTGGCCATCGTGCGAGCCGTGGCCGAGGCGCATCGCGGTCGGGTGTTCGCCACGAACGGTCCCACCGGTGGTGCCGTGATCACTCTCGCGATGCCGGCCGGACGTCCCCTCCCTGCGCACCCCGCCGCAGGGCGGGAGGACGCCGTCGGGCGCGGGGACGCCGTCGGGGCGGCACCTGTCGGCGGCCTGTGACAGGCTCGGCGTATGCCGTGCGACCTCCCCGACGCGCGCGACCTGGTGGGCCAGCTCGACGCGGTGAGCGTGACCGAGCTGGGGCGCTACACGAAGTTCGAGGTGGAGGGCCGCACCTTCGGCTACCTCTGGGAGCCGACTTGCACCGTCGGCCTCAAGCAGACGATCGCGGAGCAGGTGGCGCTGGTCACCGAGCGTCCCGACGTGTTCGAGGTGCAGTTCACGGCGTACGGCTTCGGCTGGGTCGTGGTCCACCTCGAGGGCGTGGAGCGCGACGAGCTCGCCGAGCTGGTCTTCGAGGCGTGGCGCCTCTCGGCACCGGCTGCCGTCCGCGACCTGCGCGGGGAGCGGCTGCCGGTCTGAGCCGCAGGCACCAGCTACTCGGGCTCACTCGCCCCAACCAGCCCGAGTCTCACTCCAGCAGGTGCCGGTGCTCGCGGACCCAGCGGGCGTCGTCGAGCTCGATGTCGAGGTCGCCGGCCTCCAGCCAGGTGCGCTGCGGCTCGACCCCGTCGTGGGCCAGGGCGGTGGCGATCGCCACGGTGGCCTCGATCCGCGCGGCGATGGCCTCGACCCAGTCGCGCGCGTGCCAGTCGTCGGCGTGATGCACGCCCGGCTGCGGCCCGGGCGGCTCGCCGTACGCCGTCAGGAAGGCCTGGATCCGGGCGGCCCGGTCGGGCACCACGGGGAAGTGGTGCCACTCCAGGGCATGCTCGTCGCTGCGGGCCGGTGCGAACCAGCGCAGCGCGTAGGCGACGTCGTCGGCGCGCGGCGCCGGGTGCAGGAAGTCCCAGTCGATCAGCCCGACCGCGGCGTTGCCGTCCCAGACGAAGTTCCAGGGGCCGGGGTCGCCGTGGCACATCACGAGGTCGTCGCCGGGCACCGGCGGCGCCGCCCAGCGGGCATCCGGTGGCGGCATCCAGTCCACCGAGGCGTCATGGATCTCACCGAGCAGTCGCGCTGCCGAGGCCAGCCCTTCGGACGAGTGCTGGGCGAACCACCCCTCGCGGCCCGATGCCCCGGGCAGGTAACTCAGCGTCTCGATGTCCCCTTCGATGCCCAGGGGCTCAGGGACGCACTCGAGCCCAGCCGACCGGAGATGGCGCAGGAACGCGTGCACCGTCGGCGTCCAGGCGTGTGCCGGACGCCGGACCACGTCGCCGGTGATCTGAACGCGGTCACCGGGTGGGTCCGACGGCGAGGTCACCGATGGATCACACCATCTGGTGGCGGCCGGCGCGATCGGATTGCCCAGTCCGGCTTGGAACACGACGCCCATCCGATGTATCTTGACATCAAGAGATCTACCCGCCTACCGCGCGTACGTCGTACCGCGGCAAGATGGGTGGGACGGCGACGTATCGAGGAGATGTGACGGATGGCGAGCAAGGACAGCTTCGGAGCCAAGGGCGCGCTCGAGGTCGGGGACCAGAGCTACCAGATCTACCGGCTGTCCTCTGTCACCGGTGACGATCTCCCGGACGGCGCGGTGGACAGCCTGCCCTTCTCGCTGAAGGTGCTGCTGGAAAACCTCCTGCGCACCGAGGACGGCGCCAACATCACCGCCGACGACATCCGGGCGCTGGCCGGCTGGGACCCCGAGGCGGACCCCGACAAGGAGATCCAGTTCACGCCGGCGCGGGTGATCATGCAGGACTTCACCGGCGTGCCGTGCATCGTCGACCTGGCCACCATGCGCGAGGCGATGGCCGAGCTCGGCGGTGACGCGACGAAGATCAACCCGCTCGCACCGGCCGAGCTGGTCATCGACCACTCGGTGATCGCCGACGTGTTCGGCACGGCCGGCGCGTTCGAGCGCAACGTCGAGATCGAGTACGAGCGCAACGAGGAGCGCTACCAGTTCCTGCGCTGGGGCCAGGACGCGT
>JAWWPM010000277.1:0-3282 GCA_033854915.1 Nocardioidaceae bacterium | reverse complement strand
CGAGGCAGGCGTTGACCACGACCCGGTGCAGCCAGGTGGTGACCGCAGCGTCGCCCCGGAAGCTGTCGGCCCGTCGGTACGCCGCGACCAGGCCGTCCTGCAGGCCGTCGGCGGCGTCGTGGGGGTTGCCCATCGTGCGCAGCGCGACCGCCCAGAGCCGGTCGCGGTGGCGGGTGAACAGCTCGGCGAAGGCCTCGGGGTCCCCGGCCACGTGCGCGGCCAGCAGCTCGGCGTCCGGGCGCTGCGGGTCGACGGGCTCAGTCACCCTTGACCACGGCCTCGGCGATCTCGCCCCGGAAGCCACCGGGGACAGCGGGCAGCGAGGTCAGCCAGACCACGACGAAGCGGCCGCCGACCGCAGGATCGAGCCGCACCACACCGTGGGTGCCGCTGATCGTGGCCTCCCCGGCGGGCTGCAGCCCCTGGAGGTTGACCGGTCTGCGGGCCGCGAGGTAGATCTGGACCCGGGTCGGCGAGCCGACGGTGGACAGGTCGACCTCGGTGACGTCGTGGGCTGCGCCGAGGTCGAGCACGAGGCCGACCCCGGTCTTGAGGCCGCCCGCCCCGAAGTTCTCGTTGTAGCGCAGCGTCTGCCAGGTGGTGGACGGGTCGCCGTCGGTGACGTTGGGCGCCTCGGTGGGGTTCTCCTCCGGCGGGGTGCCTTGCGGGTCGAAGCTGGTGGCCGTGACGCCGGTGAGGGGGGTCGCGCTGGGGTCGGTGGTGGACGGGCTGGTGGACCGGCTGGTGGCCGGGTCGGTCGGCTCGGTGCCGAGCACCGTGCGGCCGCGCCCGAGGTTGAACGCGATCACGCAGCCGATCAGCAGCAGCAGGCACGCGGCGATGATCCCGGCGAGCCGGAGCATGCTCGAGCCGGGCCGGCGCTCATCGTCCTCGTCGGGGACCGGCGCGAACACGCCGCTGCCGGTCCCGGCGCCGGTGCCGGTGTCGTGCCCGCTGTCCCACGGCCAGAAGCCGGCGCCGCCCGCCGCGCCCTCAGCGGCTGGTGGCAGCACCCGCGGACGCCGGGCCGGCGTGCCGTCCTCGGGGTCGGGAGCGAACAGCGGCCGGGCGGGCGGCGGCTCGAACGGCGGGGGTGGCGGCGCCGGCTCGCTGCGATGCTGCAGCCAGGTCACGTCATCGGTCTCGTCGTGGAAGATCGGGAGCCCGGCCTGGGTCGGGAGTCCCTCCTCGGGCCGTGAGGGCTCGGCCTCGAGGTCGGCGACGGACTCTTCCCCGGCCCGCTCCGCGTCGTCGTGGGGACCGACGTCGTCGGCCTCCGGCGTGGTCTCCTCCGTCGGGGCCGGCGGGTCCGGCATCGGGGAGAGTACGACGGTCTCCTGGCCGGGGCGCGGGTGCTCGAGGCGGCCGAGCCACGCCTCCGCGGCGCTGGACGACGTACCGAGGAAGTCGCGCAGCGAGTCGGCGACCATGGAAGCGGAGACCTCGGACCCCTCGCGGTGGTTGAGCACGTGGTCGCACAGGGAGTCGAGCGGCCGCGGGATGCCGGCCCGCACCTGCCGCGGCCGCAGGACCCGGCCGTGGTCGGACGGTGCGGGCGGCAGGAGCGAGCGCGAGATGCCGGCCCACTTGCCGGTCAGGCCGGCGTACAGCAGCCCGACCAGGTCGATCTCGTCGGCCGCGATCCGGCCGGCCGGCAGCCCGTGCAGCGCGGCGTCGACGGCGAAGCCGATCAACCGGACCGCGCCGTCCTGGTCGATCAGGACGTTCTCGGGCACCAGCCGGCCGTGAGCCACGCCGTTGTCGTGGGCGAGAGCGAGGGTGTCGCCGACCTCCGCGGCGATCCACGCCGCCACCGTCGGGGAGAGCGGCTCCCCGTGCGCGAGGAGGATGTCGAGGCTGGTGCCCGAGCCCCACTCGTTGACCACGAAGCAGCGGTCGGACGCCTCGTCGATGTCGAGCACCCGAAGCATCCGGCGGTCGAGGACGGTGGCGGAACGACGTGCGGCCTCGCGCAGCAGCGGGGCGCGCTCGTCGGTGACCGCGATGATGTGCACGGCGACGTCGCGCTGCAACACCGAGTCGAAGGCGCGCCAGAAGCGCCCGCCCTGGCTCTCGGTCAGCAGGTCGGTCAGTCGGTACCGGTCGGCGAGCACGTCGCCGGGCCGGGTGTGCTCGGGCACCCTGTCCCCTTCCCCTTGCCCCCTTGCGGGTGGCAGGCCAATCCTAGGAGGCGTGAGTGCCCGGGATGCGCCGGACGATCACGTCGATGACGTCGGTGACCTCCCGCAGCCGCATCACCTTGGCCAGAGCGACGAACACCGCGAGGTCGACGACACCCAGCACGACGACCCGCAGCCCCGCGACCAGGTGGGACGCCGCGTGGTCGGAGCCGGGCAGGATCTCGCCGAGGCCCCAGGTCACGCCGGTCGCGACCAGGGCGGCGATCAGCAGGCGGACCAGGAAGCGCATCAGCTCGTTGCCGCGCAGGCCACCCAGCTGGGAGCCGAGCATCGTGTAGGAGACCAGGGAGCCGACGAGGTACGACGCGGAGTAGGCCAGGACCAGGGCCGGCGAGGTCTGCTCGGCGGTCGCCCGGTGCACCAGCACCACGGCCACCACGATGTTGGTGACGGCGATCGCGCACTGGATGTAGAACACCGTCCGGGTCCGCTCGAGGGCGTAGAAGCCGCGCAGCATCAGGTAGTGGAAGGTGAAGAGCACGATCCCGGGGCCGAACAGGATCATCGACGGGACGTAGTGGTCGAACGTCGTGGCCGTAGCGCCGTAGCCGAACAGCACCTTGGCGGTGTCGTAGGACAGCACCGGCAGCAGGAGCGCGAACGGGACCACCACCGCCAGCGCGGTGCGCAGCGTCTCGGCCAGGGTGCCGGCCAGTCCGGCCAGGTCGCCGTCGGCCGCCTTGCCCGACAGCCGCGGCAGGATCGCGGTCGCCAGGGACACGGTGATGATCGCGTGCGGCACCATCACGAACAGGAAGGCTCCGGAGTAGACGGTGTAGCCCGTGGCCTCGTGCGCCCCCCCGCCGTGCCCGCAGCCGGCTCGCGCCGTACCACCCGACGCCAGGCGGACCACCACGGTGTAGGCGACCTGGTTGACCACCACGAAGAGCACCGTCCAGATGCCCAGCCGCAGGGTGTGGCCCAGCCCGCTGTTGCGGAAGTCGTAGCGCGGCCGGAAGTGCACCCCGGCCCGGCGCAGGAACGGGATCAGGATCAGCACCTGGACGGCGATGCCGAGCGTCGCGCCGGCGCCCAGCACCAGCTCCTGGGTGCCGGTGTACGCCGCGCCGCTGTGGTGGGG
>JAWWPM010000276.1:0-2810 GCA_033854915.1 Nocardioidaceae bacterium | reverse complement strand
GTCGGCGACGAGGTCGAGGTCTCGATTGCCGGCCTCGGCTCGCTGACGAACCCGGTGGTGAAGCGATGACCAGCGGGGTCCGAGTGCGGTTCTGCCCCTCGCCGACCGGCTCGCCCCACGTCGGCCTGGCCCGGACCGCCTTGTTCAACTGGGCGTTCGCCCGCCACCACGGCGGCACGTTCGTGTTCCGCATCGAGGACACCGACGCGGCCCGTGACAGCCAGGAGTCCTACGACACGCTGCTGGAGGTGATGCGCTGGCTGGGCTTCGACTGGGACGAGGGTCCCGAGGTCGGTGGCCCGCACGCGCCGTACCGCCAGAGCGAGCGCATGGACATCTACGCCGACGTGCTCCGTCGGCTCCGGGACGCCGGGCACACCTACGACTGCTACTGCACCAACGAGGAGGTCGAGGCACGCCGCAAGGCCTCGGGCTCCAAGCTGATGGGGTACGACGGGTTCTGCCGTGAGCTCACCCCCGAGCAGCGGGCGGCCTTTGCCGGACGCGACCCGGTCGCGCGGTTCCGGATGCCCGACGGTGAGCTCACCTTCGACGACCTGGTGCGCGGCGACATCACGTTCCACACCGACCACGTCCCCGACTTCGCGGTGTCGCGGGCCAACGGCCAGCCGCTCTACACGCTGGTCAACCCGGTCGACGACGCGCTGATGGAGATCACGCACGTGCTGCGCGGCGAGGACCTGCTGTCCAGCACCCCGCGCCAGCTGGCGTTGTACGACGCGCTCCAGGAGATCGGCGTCGCGAAGGCCACCCCGCGCTTCGGTCACCTGCCCTACGTGATGGGCCAGGGCAACAAGAAGCTGTCCAAGCGCGACCCCGAGGCCAGCCTGCTCGGCTACCGCACCCAGGGCTTCCTGCCCGAGGGGCTGCTCAACTACCTCGCCCTGCTCGGCTGGGCGATCTCCGGCGACCGCGACATCTTCTCGATGGAGGAGATGGTGGCGGCCTTCGACATCGGCGACGTGAACCCCAACCCGGCCCGCTTCGACCTCAAGAAGGCCGAGGCGATCAACGGCGCCCACATGCGGTTGCTCTCGCTGGCGGACATGACCGAGCGGGTCGTCCCCTACCTGGCCGGCGCCGGGCTGGTCTCCGACCCGATGACCGACGACCAGCGCACGCTGCTCGACGCGGCGATGCCGCTGGTCGCCGAGCGGATCAACAAGCTCACCGAGGCCGTCGACATGCTCGGCTTCCTCTTCGTCGACGAAGCCGCGTTCGAGCGCACCGATGTCATCGACGAGCCCGGCCAGGACGTCGTACTCGCGTCGTACGACGCGCTGTCGACGTTGCCGGAGTGGACCACCGAGGCCATCGAGGCGGGCCTTCGGGCCGCGCTGGTCGACGGGCTCGGGCTCAAGCCGCGGCTCGCGTTCGGGCCGGTGCGGGTCGCCGTGACCGGCAGCCGGGTCAGCCCGCCGCTCTTCGAGTCGCTGGAGCTGCTCGGCCGCGAGCGGTCGCTGGCGCGGCTCGAGGCGGCGCGGGCGTGAGCCAGCCGGCGGCCCCCGAGCAGGTGCCCGAGGGGCTGCCCTACCACCGGATCCACGAGGCCGGGCTGCCCGGCGAGTGGCGACCCGTTGTCGGCGTCGTCGCGGCGGCGCTCGGCCTGCTCGTGGTCGGCAGCCTGGTCGCGCTGATCCCGTTCCTCATCTGGTACGCCGCCACGGGTGCGCCGATGCAGGACTCGTTGACCAGGCTGACGGACGTCGAGAACCCCACGCCGGCCGGTCTCGCCTACATCAACCTGGCCCTGTCGACGATGATCCCGGTCTCGTGGTTCCTGAACCGCACCCTGCACGGCCTCCGGCCACGCTGGCTGGCGTCGGTGGGCCCGCGGATCCGCTGGCGGTTCCTCTTCGCGTGCCTGGGTGCCGCCGTGATCGCGCTGATCGCGACCCTCGTGGTCAGTGCCGTGGTGCCGGGTCAGTCCGACGACCTGAGCACCCACGCCAACCCGTTCACCAGCACGACCCGTGACTACCTGCTCGTGCTGATCTTCCTCACGCCGTTCCAGGCGGCGGGGGAGGAGTACCTCTTCCGCGGCTACCTCACCCAGGCGTTCGGCGGGATCACCGGCTTCTTCAACCGCGCTCCCGGAGGCATCTCCCGGGCGGCCTTCGCGGTCGTCCCGCCGGCGTTGCTGTTCGGGCTGGCGCACGGCATCGGCCAGAGTCCGCCGGTGTTC
The DNA here is from genome assembly GCA_033854915.1 of Nocardioidaceae bacterium. Lineage (GTDB taxonomy): Bacteria > Actinomycetota > Actinomycetes > Propionibacteriales > Nocardioidaceae > Nocardioides. Next base: position 604 of record JAWWPM010000276.1, on the reverse strand, counting down.
TTCGACCGGTTCGCCTTCGGTCTCGTGGCCGGCGCGCTCGTCGTTCTCACCGGTGGCCTGGAGGCCGGCATCGCGATGCACGTGCTCAACAACTGGCTCGCGTTCGGGCTGGCCCTCGCGTACGGCGACATGGCCACCACACTGAACCCCACCGGGGGCAGCTGGTGGAGCATTCCGGTCACCCTGACGCAGTCGCTGGTCTACCTCTGGCTGGCCGTGCTGGTGGCCCGCAGGCTGGGTGTCGCGAGGGTGACCACACGGCCGATTTTGGAGCCCTCGGCGGGCCGCGTGTAAGGTTTCCCGTCGACCGCTGACGGATGCCTGCGAGGCTCCGAAAGGCGGTCAACCATTGGGATATGGTGTAATTGGCAGCACGACTGGTTCTGGTCCAGTTAGTCTAGGTTCGAGTCCTAGTATCCCAGCGAGTGTCACCGCCAGCACCACCTCATCCCGGTCCCCAGGACCGGGATTTTGTGCATCCCGGGCACTTCGCTAGAGTTTCTCCTCGCGTGTTCACGTGCTTGCCCCCGTTGTGTAGCGGCCTAGCACGCCGCCCTCTCACGGCGGTAGCGCCGGTTCGAATCCGGTCGGGGGTACCACTGGG
>JAWWPM010000275.1:0-10033 GCA_033854915.1 Nocardioidaceae bacterium | reverse complement strand
CCGTGCTTGACCGGCTGGTCCGCGGTCGGCCAGTGCTTCTTCGGGTCCTCCTTGATGTTCTTGCCGCAGTCGGAGCCGCCCGAGACGTACTGCGTGTACTGCGTGGAGGAGAGGTACTGCACGTACTGGTGGGAGTGCATCAGCCAGCCGGTCCAGGTCGCGACGTAGACGACCAGGCCGACCAGGACCAGGTGGCAGAACGCGGGTACGCCGTCCACCAGCAACGCACGCAGGCCCGGCCAGGACACCCCGAACGAACGCCGTGCGCCGGCGCACCAGGCGACCACCAGCAGCCCGAAGGCGGCCAGCGGGTAGACCGCCTCCCACTTGCTGCCGCAGGCCAGGCCCCAGCAGATGCCGGAGACCAGCAGCCACGGACGGAACAGCAGCGCGCGCACGGGTCCCCAGCCCGACGTGATCTGGCCGGGGACGAGGCCCGCCAGCTTCGCGCGGTACCAGTCGCGGTCGAGGATCAGGCAGTGCACGGCGCACAGCAGGAAGAACGCCACGAAGATGTCGAGCAGGGCGAGCCGCGAGAGCACGAACTCCATGCCGTCGAAGCTGAGCAGCAGCCCCGCGATGCAACCGAGCAGTGTCGACCCGGTGAGACGGCGTACGAACCGGATCATCACCAGGATCAGCAGAGTCCCGATGATCGCCGGCACGATCCGCCAGCCGAGCGGCGTCATCCCGAAGGTCTTCTCGCCGATCCCGATCAGCCACTTGCCGACCTCGGGGTGGACCACCATCGAGGCGTTCGGCTTCCACAGGCCGGTGGTCTGTCCGGCCAGGATGTGCTTGTTGGCGATGCCGCCGTCGTTGTCGATGTAGTCGCGGGCGTAGCCGAAGTGCCACAGAGACCAGGCGTCCTTGGCGTAGTAGGTCTCGTCGAACTCGAAGCTGTGCGGCGTGCCGAGCTTCCACAGCCGTAGGAACAGCGACAGGAGGGTGATCGACAGGGTCGCCGTCCAGCCCACGAACGGGTCCTCGAGGTTGCGTCGCCGTCGCCCCCGCTCGGCGGCCAGCGGGACCCGGGCGCCGTCCGCGTCGAAGGACAGGCCGACCATCGTGCGGTCGGGGCTGGCCACTGTCTCCGCGCCTGCGTCCGCGCCCGGCTCCGTGTCCGGCTGGGACCCGTGCGGGCCGCCGGTGGCGGGCGCGGCGGCAGGGGTCGTCACGGTCGGCAACTGTACGTGCCTGACATGATCGGAGGGTGCCCGAGCACTCCGATGATCTGCCCGGTGATCTGCCCGGTGTCCGACCGGGCGTCCTCGTGCTGGCGGCCACCCCGATCGGGCAGGCCGCCGATGCCCCGCCGCGCCTCGTCGCCGAGCTCGCCGGCGCGGACCTGATCGCCGCGGAGGACACCCGCCGGCTGGGCCGGCTCGCCGCGGACCTCGGGGTGGAGGTCAAGGGCCGGGTCACGTCGTACTTCGACGGCAACGAGGCCGCCCGGACCCCGGGCCTGGTGGAGCGCCTGCTCGGCGGGGACCGCGTCGTGCTGGTCACCGACGCCGGGATGCCGAGCGTGTCCGACCCGGGCTACCGCCTCGTGGTCGCTGCCGTCGAGGCGGGCGTGACCGTGACCGCGGTACCCGGGCCGTCCGCGGTGCTCACGGCCCTCGCGGTGAGCGGGCTGCCGGTCGACCGCTTCTGCTTCGAGGGCTTCCTGCCGCGCAAGGCCGGCGAGCGGGCTCGCCGACTGGAGGCCCTGGTCGCCGAGGAGCGGACGCTGGTCTTCTTCGAGGCGCCGCACCGCACGGAGGTCGCGCTCGCGGCGATGGCGGCCGCGTTCGGGGACGAGCGGGCGGCGGCGGTCTGCCGCGAGCTCACCAAGACCCACGAGGAGGTGCGCCGCGGCCCACTGGCCGACCTGGTCGCTTGGGCAGGTGAGGGCGTGCGCGGGGAGGTGACGATCGTCGTCAGCGGGGCCGGCCCTGTGTCGGTGGCGACCGATCCCGGCTCCCTGCGCGACGCCGTGGCCGACCTCGAGGCCGGGGGTGAGTCGCGCAAGGACGCGATCAAGAGGGTCGCCGCGCGGGCCGGCGTACCGAAGCGGACCGTGTACGACGCCGTGCACGAGATCGGGCAGGACGAGGAGGACGACCGATGAGGGAGCCGCTCCGGAAGCGCGCCGCCGAGGACGAGCAGGGGCAGCGCCGCGACCGGGAGCGGCCACCGGTTCCCGAGCCGTTGCCGCACCCCGTCGTCGACAACCACTGCCACCTCGACATCGCCGACGGTGACTGGCTCGAGACCGGCGACGCGATCGCCCGCGCGACCGAGGTCGGCGTGGCCCGGATCGTGCAGATCGGATGCGACCTGCCCGGTGCCCAGTGGGCGGTCGACGCGGCACAGGAGTACGACGCGCTGGTCGCGGGCGTGGCGCTGCATCCCAACGAGGCGCCGCGTCTCGCCGCCGAGGGGCGGCTCGACGAGGCGATCGCCGAGATCGAGCGCCTCGCGGCGGTCCACGACAAGGTCCGCGCCGTCGGTGAGACCGGGCTGGACCACTTCCGGACCGGCCCGGACGGGCGGGCCGCCCAGGTCGAGTCGTTCGTCCGCCACATCGACCTGGCCAAGCGCCTGGACAAGACGCTCGTGATCCACGACCGCGACGCCCACGACGAGGTGCTCGAGGTGATCGACGCCGAGGGCGCTCCCGACCGCTGGGTGATGCACTGCTTCTCCGGCAACCCCCGCTTCGCCCGGGCCTGCCTCGACCGCGGCGCCTACCTGTCCTTCGCCGGCACGGTCACCTTCAAGAACGCTCAACCACTGCGCGACGCGCTGGCGATCACGCCGCAGGACCGGTTGCTGGTCGAGACCGACGCGCCGTTCCTCACGCCGACGCCCTACCGCGGCCGCCCCAACGCGTCGTACCTCGTGCCGATGACGGTGCGCACCATGGCCGAGGTCCGCGGGGACGACCTGACGGACCTCTGCGCGGCCATCGACACCAACACCGAGCGGGCCTTCGGGGGCGCGTGGTGATGGGCCTGAACTAGCGGGTTTCGGACAGGGAGACGCTGGTCACGTCCGTCCACAGAGGGGCACCGCGGGTTTGGGAATCCTCGGAGGACCTCCGTAGGGTCCTGTGACTGTTGGCCGGGATCGGGAACAAGATCACCACCAGCGCTGCAGGTCGTGCTTCTCGAAGGCGTCCTGCGAACGTCGTCTCGGACTGCGCCCGGTGTGGAGCATCGCGACGTTCAGGCGCGGCCCGAGGCCCGGAAAAGTACGACGTCTGGAGAGCTGTGCGCCAGAAGCTCGCACGAATCACCGCAAGCAAGGCCGTCCTGATCGGCGCCGCCACCGTTGCCGCGGTGGCCGTCATCGGCACGACCGTCGGCTACGCCTCGATGGGCAAGTCGGTCACCCTCAACATCGACGGCCACGTGGAGCACGTGACCGCCACCGGCGACACCGTCGGCCAGGTGCTCTCCGCGGAGGGCATCTCCCTCGGCTCCCACGACGAGGTCGCCCCGTCCGCAGACCAGCAGGTCACGGACGGCACCACCATCGCGGTCCGCTACGGCAAGCCACTGAAGCTCGACGTCGACGGCGACACCACGACGTACTGGGTCACCGCGACCGACGTGCGCGGTGCGCTCAACGAGATCAACCGCAGCTTCGACCGCGCCCAGCTGTCCGTGGGCCGCGGCGCTGGCATCACTCGCGACGGCCTGCGGATCACCGTGGCCACCCCCAAGAAGCTCACCGTCGTGATCGGTGGCAGGCGCGCGCGTCACCAGACCATCTCGGCGGTCACCGTCGGGCAGGCGCTGAAGGCGCTGCACGTGACAGTGGGCAAGCACGACGTCGTCCACCCCGGCCGCCACCACGTGCTCTCCGACGGCGACCGGCTGGTGCTGACCCGGATCCGGGTCGTACGGCGTCACGTCTCGGCGGAGTCGGTCGGCTACTCGACCATCAGCCACGACGACTCGTCGATGCTCCAGGGCCACACCACCGTCGTGCGGCCGGGCCGCGACGGGCTGCGCGACGTGACCTACCGGATCACCTATCGCAACGGCCGCCTCGTGGCCCGCAAGGTCGTCTCCCAGCAGATGCTGCGCTCGCCGGTCGCGCAGGTCGAGCGGGTGGGCACCAAGACGGCTCCGGCGCCGACGGTCACCTACTCCTCCGGCACCACGGTGTGGGACAAGATCGCGCAGTGCGAGTCGGGCGGCAACTGGGCCACCAACACCGGCAACGGCTACTACGGCGGGCTGCAGTTCTCGCTCGGCACCTGGCAGGCGTACGGCGGCTCCGGCCTGCCGAGCAGCGCGTCGCGGCTGACCCAGATCGCGATCGCGACCAAGATCCGCAACGCCAGCGGTGGGTACGGCGCGTGGCCGGCGTGCTCGCAGGCGCTCGGCCTGCCCCAGTGATCCGGTCCCGTGAGGCCCCTGCGGCCTCACTAGGCTGAACGTCATGACTTCTGCCGGCTCGAGGATGCTCGGGCCGGCAGAAGTGCGTCAGCTGGCCGCCCGTCTCGACGTCCGCCCGACCAAGCAGCGTGGGCAGAACTTCGTGATCGACCCCAACACCGTGCGGCGGATCGTCCGTGAGGCCGGCCTGCGCCCCGACGACGTGGTCGTGGAGGTAGGGCCGGGGCTCGGCTCGCTGACCCTGGCGCTGCTCGACGGGGTCGCCCGGGTGGTCGCGTTCGAGATCGACCCGGTGCTGGCCGCCGCGCTGCCCGAGACCCTGGCGACGTACGCCCCGACGCTGGCCGAGCGCTGCGAGGTGGTCCAGGCCGACGCGCTCCGGATCGAGGCCGTCCCCGGGCCGCCGCCGACCGCGCTGGTGGCCAACCTGCCCTACAACGTCTCGGTGCCGGTGCTCCTGCACCTCCTGGCCCTGCTGCCCAGCCTCGAGCGCGGCCTGGTGATGGTGCAGTCCGAGGTCGCCGACCGGCTCGCCGCCGGCCCCGGCTCCAAGGTGTACGGCGTGCCGAGCGTCAAGGCCGCGTGGTACGCCGACGTCCGCCGCGCGGGTGCGGTCGGGCGCAACGTGTTCTGGCCGACGCCCAACGTCGACTCCGGCCTCGTGGCGTGGACCCGCCGCGAGCCCCCGGTCACCACGGCGACGCGGGAGCAGGTGTTCGCCGTCGTCGACGCGGCCTTCGCGCAGCGCCGCAAGGGGTTGCGGGGTGCCCTGCGCAACCTGGCCGGCTCGATCGAGGCCGCCAGCGCGGCCCTGGAGTCGGTCGGCATCGACCCGCTGGCGCGCGGCGAGTCGCTGACGGTCGGGCAGTTCGCCCGGATCGCCGAGGCGCTTCCATGAGCCTGACCGTACGGGCCGCCGCGAAGATCAACCTGCTGCTGGGCGTCGGAGCGCCCCGGCCGGACGGCTTCCACACGCTGGTCACCGTCTACCAGGCCGTCAGCCTCTATGACGACCTCGTGGTCGAGGCTCCGGCCGACCTGAGCGTCGAGACCGAGGTGGCGCACTACATCGACGCCTCGCACCTGCCCGCCTCCGGGGACAACATCGTCGACCGGGCGTCCGCGGCGCTGGCCGCCCACCACGGACGGCCCGCCGGCGCCCAGGTCCGCATCGACAAGTCCATCCCGATCGCGGGTGGCCTGGCCGGTGGCTCGGCCGATGGCGCGGCCGCGCTGGTCGCGCTGGACCGGCTGCACGGTTTCGGCACCTCCGACGAGGATCTGCTCGCCCTCGCGGCGGGGCTCGGCAGCGACGTACCGTTCGCGCTGGTCGGTGGCACCGCGCTCGGAGAGGGGCACGGGGAGCTGGTCACCCCGGTGCCCGACCCGGGCACGTGGTGGTGGGTCGTGGTGCCGGCCACCGACGGGATGTCGACGCCGGAGGTCTACCGCCACTACGACGAGCTGCGGCCCGATGCGCCGGTCGTGCCCGACCCGCCCGACCAGCTCCTGGCGGCGCTGGCCTCCGGCGACCCGCGGGAGCTGGCGCCGGCGCTGCACAACGACCTCGAGCGGGCCGCCTTCGACCTGCGTCCCGACCTGGCCGCCCTGGTGGCCGAAGGTGTCGCCGGGGGCGCGCTGCGGGGACTGGTGTCCGGCTCGGGGCCGACGGTGGTGTTCCTGTGCGAGTCGGCCGAGCACGCGCGATCGGTGGCCGGCGTGCTCACCGCTGCCCGTGACCAGCGCGTCGTACTCGTGGCGCACGGGCCGGTCGCCGGAGCGCACGTGGTCGGCCCATGAGCGAAGCGAGAGCTCGCTCGGGCCAGTACCTCGACGGCCGCAGTGAGAGCGCGCGCGAACTGCGAGCTCATCAGGAGACCCAGTGAGCAACCTGGTGAACCTCGAGCGGGTGTCCAAGGCGTACGGCGTGCGGCCGCTGCTGACCGACGTGTCGCTGGGCATCTCGCTGGGGGAGCGGGTCGGGATCGTCGGTCGCAACGGCGACGGCAAGACCACGCTGCTGCAGATCATGACCGGGCAGGAGCCGCCCGACACCGGCCGGGTCTCGGCGAGCCGCGGTCTGGCGATCGGCTACCTCCACCAGGGCGACACCCTCGACGACACCCACTCGGTGCGCGATGCCGTGCTGGGCGGCCGGCCCGACCACGCCTGGGCCGCCGACCCACGGACCCGGGAGATCGTCACCGAGCTCCTCGCGGGCATCGAGCTGGACCGGGCGGTGATCGGGCTGTCAGGTGGCGAGCGGCGCCGGTGTGCGCTGGCGGAGCTGCTGCTGCACGAGCACGACCTCGTCGTCCTCGACGAGCCGACCAACCACCTCGACGTCGAGGCGGTGGCCTGGCTGGCCGCGCACATGGCGTCGCTGCCGTCGGCGCTTGCGGTGGTCACCCACGACCGGTGGTTCCTCGACGCGGTGTGCGAGCAGACCTGGGAGGTCCACGACGGCGTGGTCGACGCCTACGAGGGCGGCTACGCCGCCTTCGTGCTGGCCAAGGCCGAGCGGCAGCGGCAGGCGTCGGCCAGCGAGACCCGGCGGCGCAACCTGGTGCGCAAGGAGCTGGCCTGGCTGCGGCGAGGGCCTCCGGCCCGGACGTCCAAGCCGAAGTTCCGGATCGAGGCCGCCTCGGCGCTGATCGACGACGAGCCGCCGGCCCGCGACCGGCTCGAGCTGCAGAAGTTCGCCACCGCCCGGCTCGGCAAGGACGTCCTCGACGTCGAGGACGTCGACCTGACCCGCGGCGACCGGACGCTGCTCTCGCACGCGACCTGGCGGCTCGGCCCGGGCGACCGGGTCGGGATCGTCGGGGTGAACGGGGCCGGCAAGTCGTCGGTGCTGGCCCTGCTGGACGGCTCGCTGGCGCCGACGGCGGGCCGGGTGAAGCGCGGCCGGACCGTCGTACTCCAGCACCTGCCGCAGGCCCTCGACGACCTCGACCCGGCGGCACGCGTGCTCGAGAGCGTGGAGTCGATCCGGCGGGTCGCGCAGACCACGACCGGTGAGGTCACCGCGTCGTCGCTGCTGGAGCGCTTCGGCTTCACCGGCGACCGGCTGACGGCGCGGATCGGCGACCTGTCCGGTGGCGAGCGGCGGCGCTTCCAGCTGCTGCGGCTGCTGCTGACCGAGCCCAACGTGCTGCTCCTCGACGAGCCCACCAACGACCTCGACATCGAGACCCTCAACGTGCTGGAGGACTTCCTCGACGACTGGCCCGGCACTCTGGTCGTGGTCTCCCACGACCGCTACTTCCTCGAGCGTGTCACCGACTCGATCCACGCACTGCTCGACGACGGACAGATCTCGATGCTCCCGCGCGGCGTGGACGAGTACCTCACCCGCCGAGCCGTCACCAGTGCACCGCCGGAGGCGCTGACCCGGCAGAACAGCACGTCGTACGAGGCCGACCCGGCAGCAGCGGACGCGACGCCCACCAAGGCGCGCCCCGGCAGCTCCGAGGAACGCGAGGCGCGCAAGGTGCTGGCCCGGGTCGAGCGCCAGCTGGCGACGGTGGCCGCGCGCGAGACGGCCCTCAACGCCGAGGTGATCGCGCACGCCAGCGACCACGAGCGGCTGGCCGACCTGTCGCGGGCGTTGAGCGAGGCGGCGGCCGAGCGCGAGGCGCTGGAGCTGGAGTGGCTGGAGGCCGCCGAGGTCGTCGAGTGACTCGTCAGCGGTCGCCCCAGACCTGCACGATGCGTGGGTTGCCCACGTAGGTCAGCGGATCCTGCGCCACGGCGTACAGGTCCTCGACGAGCCGGTCGACCTCGTCGGCGGTGGCGACCTCGTGGCGGACCGCCATCGCCTTGATGTTCAGCAGCGTCAGGGCCGGCAGGAGCTTGACCTCGCCCTCGAGCCCGGCCGGTTGTACGACGTGCGGGCGGACGTGCCGGAGCCCGGCGGCGACCAGCAGGGCAGGGATCCGGATGCCGATGTGGGGGTCACCGCCGAGGCGCTGCGCGGTCTGGGTGTAGATCTCCTCGTAGCGCTCGAACGGCGCGCTCTCGGGGTCGCAGAACGACCCTTGGAAGTCGATGTCCTCCACGATCAGCCGGCCACCCGGCCGGAGCGCGGCGCGCAGCTGCTCGACGGCCGCACCGGGGTCGCGGAGGTGGGTGAGCACGAAGCGGGCGTAGACCACGTCGTACTCCTCGTCGCCGACGCCGGCCATCACGTCACCCACGCGGTACTCCACGTTCGCGACGCCCGCGGACTCGGTACGGGCCAGGTCGACCTTGGTCGGGTCGAGGTCGACGCCGACGGCGTGCCCGCTCGGAGCGGCGAGACGAGCCAGCTCTCGGGTCACGTCGCCCCCGCCGCAGCCGACGTCGAGGCAGCGCAGTCCCGGGCCGACGCCGGCGCGCTCGAGCAGGGCCAGCGTGGTCGGCTGCATGACCCGGCCGAGGAGCCGCAGGCGCTCGCGCCCGGCCAGACCGCCGCGGATCAGGTAGTGGTGCTCGTCCAGTGGTGTGCCGCCCACCTGGGCATTGTGCGCCCCTTGGGGCTTGCTGTCGCCGGGTCGGCGTCGTCCGGCCTGAGGTCAGGCCGGATCTGCGAAGGGAGCCAGGAGCTGGCGGAGGAGGGAGGCGAGCTTCTTGCGCTCGCGCTCGGGGAGGGCCTCGAGGAGGGCGCGCTCGGCGTCGAGCAGGGCGGCGAAGGCGCCGTCGACCGCGGCCTTGCCCTCGGCGGTCAGCCGCACGATCACCCCACGCCGGTCGTCGGGGTCGGGGTACCGCTCGACCAGCCCGCGGGCGCTGAGCCGGTCCACCCGGTTGGTCATGGTGCCGCTGGTCACCAGCGTCTCCTTGAGCAGGCGCCCGGGGGAGAGCTCGTACGGCGTGCCGGCTCGGCGCAGTGCGGCCAGCACGTCGAACTCCCACTGCTCGATCCCGTGCTCCGCGAACGCGTCCCGGCGGGCGAGCTCGAGGTGACGGGCGAGCCGGCTGACCCGGCTGAACACCGCCACCGGAGCCAGGTCGAGGTCGCCGCGCTCGCGGCCCCAGGCCTCGAGCAGGCTGTCCACCTCGTCGCGCATGCCACCATGGTAGGGGCTGTCGAGAATCTTGACATCAAGAGGAGTCGACGGGAGACTGAAGTATCTCGATATCAAGACACTCTCGGAGGACTGTCATGCCACACACGTGGGACCCCGATCGCTACCTCACCTACGCCGACGAGCGCGGTCGCCCGTTCGTCGAGCTGCTCGCGCGCGTCGCCGCGGACCGCCCGGGCGACGTCGTCGACCTGGGCTGCGGACCGGGCAACCTGACCACCCTGCTGAGGGCCCGGTGGCCCGCAGCGCGGCTGCGCGGCCTCGACTCCAGCCCGGAGATGATCGAGACGGCCCGCGCCGCGGAGCCGGACCTCGACTTCGAGGTCGCCGACCTGCGGGACTGGGCCGCGGCCGACGACGCCGTCGACGTGCTGGTCTCCAACGCCACCCTGCAGTGGGTCCCCGGTCATCTCGAGCTCCTGCCCGCTCTGGTCGGCCACCTGCGGCCCGGTGGCTGGCTCGCGTTCCAGGTGCCCGGCAACTTCGACGAGCCGAGCCACACGATCCGCCGGGACCTGGCGGCGTCCGCCCCGTACGCGGCCCGGACAGCGGGCGTTGCGGCGCCCGACG
>JAWWPM010000274.1:0-10098 GCA_033854915.1 Nocardioidaceae bacterium | reverse complement strand
GAGGCGCGGAACAACTGTCGGTCCCGTGGTGTTCACTTCAGTGGCACCTCCCGGAGCCGGGTTCCCCCGCAGGGAGGGTGCCACCCGGCACAACCCTCAGCACCGCCGCTAGGCCGTGCTCGACAGGAAGGAAACCCCGTGGCGAACCTCGCTGCCGTCACCGATGCCGACTTCGAGTCGCAGGTGCTCAAGTCCGACAAGCCGGTCCTGGTCGACTTCTGGGCCGAGTGGTGCGGCCCGTGCCGCCAGGTGGCCCCGATCCTCGACGAGCTCGCCTCCGAGCACGGCGACAAGATCACCTTCCTGAAGATGAACGTCGACGAGAACCCCGTCGTGCCCTCGTCCTACCGGGTCAACGGCATCCCGACCATCAACGTCTACCACGGCGGCGAGGTCGTGAAGACGATCGTCGGCGCCCGCCCCAAGGCAGCGCTGCTCAAGGAGCTCGACGAGTTCATCAGCGCGTAACAACGCCCCGCGGGGCCCAGTCACTCCGCGGAGCGGGTCGCACGCGGGTGGTCGGCGCGCGGTTTCGGCGCCGGCCGCACCGCCCCCAGCAGGCGCTCCAGCGCCGCCTCGACCTCGTCGCGCCACGACAGCGCGCTGCGCAGGTCCATCCTCATCCGTGGGGTGATCGCGTGGGCGCGCTGCGTCTTGAAGCCCACGCTGGTCAAGAAGTCGACCGGGATGACACAGCGCCCGCCCCCGGCCAGGCCGGGACCCCTGGTGTCACCGAAGGCCTCCACCGCGTGCACGTCGCCGCGTTCGATCAGGTCGCGGGCCAGACCCTGCACCAGCATCCGCCCGAAGCCTCCCCCGCGGGCCGCCGGATCGACGTACACCGCGGAGAGCAGCACCGCGTCGGCCGAGACCGGCGCCGTCGGGAACGCGCCCGCGCCGGGGTAGAACGCCGGTGGTGCGTAGAGCACGTAGCCCACGGGCCGGTCGTCCTGCAGCGCCACCCGGCCGCAGGAGCCCCAGTCGCGCAGCACCGTGGAGACCCAGGTCTGCTTCTCGTCGGCCGCGTCGTCGACGCGGGCCCGGCTGACCGGGTCCAGCTCCCAGAACACGCAGGCCCGGCAGGGCGCCTCGAGCTCGGCGAGGTGATCCAGGGTCATCCGGACGACCTTGCGTGACATGGCGACCTCCAGCGGCGCAGCGGGGGACGACGACACCCGCTACGGACACCATCCTAGGCGCTGCGGTGTTGTTGAGAGGATGGCTCAATGCGCCGGATCCGTCAGAGCCAGAAGCTCCAACACGTGCGCTACGACGTGCGCGGGCCGATCCTGGTCGAGGCCCAGCGACTCGAGGCCGAGGGTCACCGGATCCTCAAGCTCAACATCGGCAACCCCGCGCCGTTCGGCTTCGAGGCCCCGGAGGCGATCCTCGCCGACATGATCCACCACCTCCCGGAGGCGCAGGGATACAGCGACTCCCAGGGCATCTACCCGGCCCGCACCGCGGTGGCGCACTACTACCAGGAGCGCGGGCTGCGCGACGTCCACGTCGACGACGTGTTCATCGGCAACGGCGTCTCCGAGCTGATCTCGATGGTGCTGCAGGCCTTCCTCGACGACGGCAACGAGATCCTGGTGCCCGCCCCCGACTACCCGCTCTGGACCGCCGCGGTCACACTCTCGGGGGGCACCCCCGTGCACTACCGCTGCGACGAGGCCAACGGCTGGAGCCCCGACCTGGCCGACATCGAGGCCAAGGTCACCGAGCACACCCACGCGCTGGTCGTGATCAACCCCAACAACCCGACCGGCGCGGTCTACAGCGAGGAGACCGTCAAGGGTCTGGTCGACATCGCCCGCCGCCACGACCTCGTGCTGATGGCCGACGAGATCTACGAGAAGATCCTCTACGACGACGCCGTCCACCACCACGCGGCGACCCACGCCGGCGACGACGTGCTGTGCCTGACCTTCAGCGGGCTCTCCAAGGCCTACCGGGTCTGCGGCTACCGCGCCGGCTGGGTGATGATCTCCGGGCCCAAGGAGCTGGCCACCGACTTCCTCGAAGGCCTGACCCTGATCGCCAACATGCGGATGTGTGCCAACGTGCCCGCCCAGCACGCGATCCAGACCGCGCTCGGCGGCTACCAGTCGATCGAGGAGCTGGTCGTGCCCGGCGGCCGGTTCCACGAGCAGACGATGCTCGCCGACCGGCTGCTCAACGACATCCCGGGCGTCTCCTCGGTGACCCCGCGTGGCGCGCTCTACTGCTTCCCGCGACTCGACCCCGACGTCTACGCCATCGACGACGACGAGGCCTTCGTGATCGACCTGCTGCGGGCCAAGCGGATCCTGGTCACCCACGGCACCGGCTTCAACTGGTTCGAGCCCGACCACTTCCGCCTGGTCACCCTGCCCGACGTGGCGGTGCTCGAGGAGGCGATCGGCCGGATCGCGGAGTTCCTGGCCACCCGGCGCTGATCCGCCGGGCCTGCCGCCCACTGCGCCGTCGTCGGGCCCTAGGCTGGTCGCATGGCCGAGGTGGTGTACACCAACGTGATCCGCACCGCGAAGCTCGCCATGCGCGTCCTCGGCCAGCCGATCGACATCACCGGTCTGGAGCATCTGCCTCGCACCGGGCCCGCGCTGCTGGCGCTCAACCACATCGGCTACGTCGACTTCGTCTACGGCGGTTTCGCCCCCGACCGGATCGGCCGCCGGGTGCGGTTCATGGCCAAGCGCGAGCTCTTCGACCATCGGATCAGCGGCCCGATCATGCGGGCCTGCCGGCACATCGCGGTCGACCGGGCCGAGGGGGAGGCCTCGCTGGCCGACGCTCTGCGTCACCTCGAGGCGGGCGAGCTGGTCGGGATCTTCCCCGAGGCCACGATCTCCCGGGCCATGGAGATCAAGGACCTCAAGTCCGGTGCGGTCCGGATCGCGCACCGTGCCGGCGTCCCCCTGATCCCGATGGTGCTCTGGGGCACCCAGCGACTGATGACCAAGGACCACGACAAGGACTTCTCCCGGGGCACCGCGATCTCGATCCGGATCGGAGCGCCGGTGCCGCTGACCGGTGCGAACCCGATGGCCGAGACCGCCGCCCTGCGCGAGTCCCTCCAGGGGCTGCTGGCGGCATCCATCGCCGCCTATCCCCAGCACGAGCCGGGCGCCTGGTGGCTGCCCGCGGCGTACGGCGGATCCGCGCCGACGCTCGAACGGGCAGCAGAGCTGGACGCCGCCGAGAAGCGGCAGCGCGCCGAGCGTCGCGCCGCCGAGCGCGCCGCCCGCCGTTCCTGAGTTCATCGACAAGTCGGTTAGTCACTTTGTCGACTTATCGATGAATGGCTAGATCGGCCGGTCGCTCCGGTTGCGCGGATCCATGATGTCGACGATCCGCCGCAGGTCGTCCATGGAGGCGAACTCCACGCTGATCCGGCCCTTGCGCTGACCGAGGTCCACCTTGACCCGGGTCTCGAAGCGGTCGGACAGGCGCTCGGCGAGGTCGGCCAGGCCGGGCGCGGTGGGCCGGTTGCGGCGCACCGTGGGCTGGGTCGACTCGGCGGCGCCGACGGCGACGAGCTCCTCGAGCCCGCGCACGCTGATGCCCTCGGCCACGACCCGGGACGCCAGCCGGTCCTGCTGGTCGGCGTCGGGGACCGCGAGCAGGGAGCGGGCGTGGCCGGCCGAGAGCACGCCGGCCGCCACCCGCCGCTGGACCGCCGGCGACAGCTTGAGCAGCCGGATGGTGTTGCTGATCTGCGGCCGGGAGCGGCCGATCCGCTCGGCAAGCTCCTCGTGGGTGCAGGAGAAGTCCTCGAGCAGCTGGGCATAGGCCGCCGCCTCCTCCAGCGGGTTGAGCTGCGAACGGTGCAGGTTCTCCAGCAGGGCGTCGCGCAGCATGTCGCCGTCGTCGGTCTGCCGGACGATCGCGGGCACCTGCTCCAGGCCGGCCGCCTGCGCCGCGCGCCAGCGCCGTTCGCCCATCACCAGCTCGAAGGCGTCCGGGCCGGTGGCCCGCACGACGACCGGCTGGAGGAGGCCGACCTCCCTGATGGAGTGCACGAGCTCGGCCATCGCGTCCTCGTCGAAGACCTCGCGCGGCTGGACCCGGTTGGGCGTGATCTGGCCGATCGGGATCTCCGCGAAGTACGCGCCCGACGGCACGGCCGGCTGCTCGCCCCCGCCGGTCCCGGTCACCGTCGGCTGCGAGGTCTCACCGGGTTCGCCGGCGGGAGGGCCGGTGGGGATCAGTGAGCCGAGGCCGCGGCCCAGGCCTCGGCGGGGTCGGTCCTGGCTCATCGGGGGGCGCCCTTCCTGGCGATCTCGCGGGCGGCTTCCAGATACGACAGCGCGCCCGGCGACGCCGGGTCGTAGGTCATCACGGTCTGGCCGTACGACGGAGCCTCGGAGACCCGGACCGAGCGCGGGATCGAGGTGCGCAGCACCTGGTCACCGAAGTGCTCGCGCACCTCTTGCGCGACCCCGGACGCCAACCGGGTGCGGGCGTCGTACATCGTGACCAGGATCGTGGAGATCTCCAGCTCCGGGTTGAGGTGGGCGCGCACCATCTCGACGGTCTCGATGAGCTGGCCCAGGCCCTCCAGCGCGTAGTACTCCGCCTGGATCGGGATCAGCATCTCCGCACCGGCGACCAGGGCGTTCAGGGTGAGCAGCCCCAGAGACGGGGGGCAGTCGATGAAGACGTAGTCGTAACGTTCCGCGCCGGCGGTCTCGGCGGGACCGATCAGCGCGTGCCCGGCGATCGCCCGGCGGAGCCGGTTCTCGCGGGCCACGACGCTGACCAGCTCGATCTCGGCGCCGGCCAGGTCGATGGTGGCCGGGACGACGTGGAGCAGCGGCAGCTCCGGCGACTGGCTGGTCACATCGGCGAGCGGCTCTCCGTCGACCAGCGCGTCGTACGTCGAGGGGACGCCGCGCTGGTGCGCCACGCCCAGCGCGGTCGAGGCGTTGCCCTGGGGATCCAGGTCGATGACCAGCACCCGCTGCCCGAGCTGAGCCAGCGCCGCCGCCACGTTGACCGTGGTGGTGGTCTTGCCCACCCCGCCCTTCTGGTTGGCGACCACCATCACCCGGGTGGCCTCGGGGCGCGGCAGCGGTGGGCGCTGGCCGGCGGCCTGCCGAGCCAGGACGGTGTCCTCGGCAGCGCGCGCCAGGGGCGTGGTCTCGTCGTCGAGCCGAGTGCTGGCGGCGGCGAGCTCCCCCGCGGTGCGGATGCCCGACGAACCGGTCTGCGTGGCCACCGTGGGCGCGGTCTGGGCGGCCGAGATGGCCGGCGCGGGGGCCGTCAGGGGCCCGGACGGCGTGGTTTCACGTGAAACGGGACTAGTCCCCTCGGTAGCAGGCCTAGTCCCACTCGGCTGTGGATAACTAGGGGAAACCTGTGGATGTTCACGCTCAGCGGGCCACCCCAGACCGGTGGATAACTCTGAGGAGCATGAGGTGGGGCCGGATCCGGCCGGCCAGCCGAGGCCGCCGTCAGCGGTGCCGGGGTCATCGGCGAGCCGGTGGGTCACGAGCGCTTCCTTCGGTTCGGGCGCGAGGGCCCTGCGGTGCGAGGTCGCCAACCTAGCGCCGTCGACCGACCGGGGACCACCCGGACCACGGTGGTGGTCGAGGATCCGGGGACGGACAGCTGGAGCACTTCGGTGGTGGCCCGCCAGGCGTCGAGCTCGGGTGCCGCGGCAATGATCTCGTCGGCCGCCGACGGCCCTTTCATGGCCAGCAGCACTCCGCCCGGTGCCACCAGCGGCAGCCCCCAGGTCAGCAGCTTCGGCAGGGGAGCCAGGGCCCGCGCGGTGACCACGTCGAACCCCTCCCCGGTCAGGTCCTCCGCACGCCCCCGCAGCACCGTCACCTCGTCGAGGCCCAGGGCCTCGCAGGCCTCGGTGAGGAAGGTGGTGCGGCGCAGCATCGGTTCGACCAGGGTGATCGACAGGTCGGGACGCGCCAGGGCCAGCACGAGCCCGGGCAGACCCGCACCGGAGCCGAGGTCGACCACCCGCGCGCCCTCGGGCACCACGGAACTCAGCAGACCGCAGTTGAGGAGATGCCGGTCCCACAGTCGCGGCACCTCCCGCGGCCCGATCAGGCCGCGGGTCACCCCGACGTCGGCGAGCAGCGCGACGTACCGACGCAGGGCCGGCAGCCGGTCCGGAGCGAAGACCCGGGCGATCAGCGCGAGCTCGGGCTCCGCTGTTTCACGTGAAACATCGGCCATCTCAGGCCGGCAGAACGACCACGTAGCGACGGGGCTCCACGCCCTCGGACTCCGAGACCAGCCCGGCGGCGGCCACGGCGTCGTGCACGACCTTGCGCTCGAACGGCGACATCGGGCGCAGGGCCACCTTGTCGCCGGTCTCCTTGACCTGGGCGGCCGTGGTCGCGGCCAGCTCCTCGAGCTGGCGCCGCAGCGCGGCGCGGTGCCCGGAGATGTCCAGCATCAGGCGGGAACGCTCGCCGGTCTCGCGGTAGACGGCCAGCCGGGTCAGCTCCTGCAGAGCGTCGAGCACCTCGCCGCGTTCGCCCACCAGATGGGTCAGGTCGGCCCCGACGATGGACACCGCGGCGCGATCGCCCTCGACGTCCATGTCCAGGTCGCCGTCGAGGTCGGCGATGTCGAGCAGCTCCTCGAGGTAGTCCGCGGCGACGTCGCCCTCATGCTCGAGGCGGTCGTGCAAGGACGAGGCGGCCTCGGCCGGCTCGTCGTCCTCGCTCTGGTCCTGCGCGTCGGAGGCGTCGTCACCCTCGGGGTCGTCGGTGCCGGTGTCGTCGAGGTCGACGGCCTCGGTGTCCACCTGATCCGGCCGTGCCGACTCCGGGCTTGCGGCCTCGTCGGTCTGGGTCTGGTCGGTCTCGGTCTCGGTCTCGCTCATGCTTGCTTCCCCTCTTCGATGTCGCCCGCGTCGCCCAGGTCGTTTCTGGTGATGTCCTTCTTGGGCGGGCGTGGCTGGGCCGCGCGACGGCGCTGCTCGCGCGTGAGCTTCTTGGGTTGTTGCCGCTGGCGCTGCTCGGTCGGGTGCTCGACCGCGTCCTCGAGCGCCTCCTCCTCGGCCACCTCGGTGACCTTGCCCTTGGCGCGATCGCGCTGGAGCTTCGCGTCGAACGCGGGCGTGCCCGGGGCCGGGTTGCGGCGGATCACGTAGAACTGCTGGCCCATCGTCCACACGTTGGTGGTGGTCCAGTAGAAGAGCACCCCGATCGGGAACGCGACACCGCCGACGGCGAAGACGACCGGGAGGACGTAGAGCAGCATCTTCTGCTGCTGGGCGTAGGGACCGCTGAGCGCATCGGCCGGCATGTTCTTGCTCATCAGCTGGCGCTGGGTCATGAAGGTGGTCGCGGTCATCGCCAGCACCAAGATGGCGGCCAGGATCTGCACCCCGAGGTGGCCTTCGGGCTTGACGAACGTCGCCGAGATCGGGAGGTGGCCGAACAGCCGCGCCTCACCGAAGCTGGTCGCGAGCTTGTCGGTCAGTACCCCTTGCCCGGTCTTGTTCTTGGCCGCGTGGTCCAGCAACCGGAACAGCGCGATGAAGATCGGCATCTGCACCAGCAGGGGCAGGCAGGCCGCGAACGGGTTGGTCCCCGTCTCGCGGTAGAGCGTCATCGTCTCCGCGGCCAGGCGCTCGCGGTCGTGGCCGTACTTCTTCTGCAGCTCCTTGACCTTGGGCTGGATCAGCTGCATGTTCCGACTGGACTTGATCTGCTTGACGAACAACGGGATGAGCGCGGCCCGGATCACCAGGGTCAGCCCGATGATCGACAGCACCCACGACATCCCACCGTCCTTGGGCAGGAAGAGGCTGAACAGATCGTGCCAGCCGACCAGGACCACCGAGATGGCGTAGTAGAGCGGCGTCAGGATGAAGTGGCCGATGGTGCCGAGGAAATGCACGGGTCAGGCTCCTTGGTTGGGAGTCGTGCGCACACGGGGTGGCACGGGGTCGTAGCCGCCGGGCGCCCACGGGTGGCAGCGCAGCAGTCGGCGGGCGGACATCCAGGTGCCCCGAACGGCGCCGTACTCGGTCACCGCGTCCAGGGCGTAGGCCGAGCAGGACGGGTGGTAGCGGCAGACCTGACCGTACAGCGGACTGATCGCGAGCCGGTACAGGCGCAGCAGACCGATCAGCAGGTGGCGCGGGATCGCGATGATCGCGGTCAGGAAGCGCACGCTCAGCTCACCGTCCCCGGCCTGTGGACCAGGCCTCGTTGCAGACAACGGTCGAGATCGGCACCGAGTTCCGCGTACGACGCACGTGCGGCCGACGGCAGGGCCCGGACGACGAGCTCGCTCCCGGGAGGGAGCACGGACAGGCGCTCACGGCACAGGTGACGGAGGCGGCGCTGGACACGATGGCGGACCACGGAGTTGCCCACGGCTCGGCTGACCACGAACCCGATCCGGGCCGGGCCCTGGTCGCCCCGCATCACGAGATGCACGACCAGGGTCTCGGAGCCGGCACGTCGACCGGTGCGGGAGACGCGCCGCAGGTCACCACCTCGGGTGAGTCGATGCGTCGCCGGAAGCACGGGTCCGGGTCACGAGCCAGTCGGGTCGAGGATCAGACCGCGAGGCTCTTGCGGCCCTTGCGCCGCCGGGAGGACAGGATCGAACGACCGGCGCGGGTGCGCATGCGCAGCCGGAAGCCGTGCACCTTGTGGCGCCGGCGGTTGTTCGGCTGGTACGTACGCTTGCTCACGAGCATCACTCCGATGTAGTTCAGGGGCATCACGCCGGCGGTCGGCCAGACATTCGCCCGATGACGTCGGACAGTGCTGGTACGAAAACCCTCGGGTTCGCACCGGCACCGCCCGCCCACGCACCCTCGATCACCAGAGTTCGGCTCACAGGTGGGGCGTGGGCATGCGGCACCCGTCGACACCGGGTGACCGACGAACGGTACGCTCCGCGCGTTTGCGTCGTCAAATCGTCCCGGACGCCGTGAACGCCTTGTGGAAATCGAGCGCGCCGGGGGCATTCCGACAGCGTCCGCGCGACACCGGACAGCCTGTGGATAGCGTATTGCTCGCGGCCCCTCCGGAGGGTTATGTTCGGGGCTCGTCGAGTTTCCCCGCGTTCGGGTCTGGCCCGGTCCGACGAGTGGCCGCAGCAGCGATCATCTCGTCGGAATCAAGGCTCTGACCTGCGGTGATCCGGTTTTCTGCGGTCCACCGTGAGCGTCTCGGCAGGCTGTTTCCACAAGGCGACAGCCAGGTTCACAAGGTGTGGACAAACCTGTGGAACGCAAGCGGCTCCTCCGCCTGCGCGCGGGTCGCTGCACCCACCGGCACCGGCATCGAAGAGAGCGGGACAACCTGTGGACAGCGACGCGGATCTGGCCACCGCCTGGCAGCGTGTGGTCGACGAGCTCCAGCCCAACCAGCAGGCCTGGGTGCGCGCCAGCGAACCGGTCACCCTGCACGGCAACACCGCGATCATCGCGGTCGCCGACGACTTCACCCGGACCCAGCTCGAGGGTCGTCTCCGGGGCCAGCTCGAGGACGCCCTGACCGCGATCTTCGGTCACGAGATCCGGCTCGCGGTCACCGTCAACCCCGCCCTCGGCGACGGTCACACGAGCGCGCATATCGTCGCCGAACCGATCAGTCCACAAATCGATATGTCGACAGATCGACAGATCCCCAATCCCACGCCCGCGCAGCACGACGCCGCCCAGCGTCCGGCCGCGGGCGAGACCCGGCTGAACCCCAAGTACGCGTTCGAGACGTTCGTGATCGGCTCGTCCAACCGGTTCCCCCACGCGGCGGCGGTCGCGGTGGCCGAAGCTCCCGGCAAGGCCTACAACCCGCTGCTGGTCTACGGCGACTCGGGCCTGGGCAAGACCCACCTGCTGCACGCGATCGGCCACTACGTGCGCAGCCTCTACAACGGCGCGAAGGTCCGCTACGTCTCCAGCGAAGAGTTCACCAACGAGTTCATCAACGCGATCCGTGACGACCGCCAGGACCGCTTCAAGCGGCGCTACCGCGACGTCGACGTGCTGCTGATCGACGACATCCAGTTCCTGGAGGGCAAGACCCAGACCCAGGAGGAGTTCTTCCACACCTTCAACACCCTCCACAACGCCAACAAGCAGATCGTGCTCACCTCCGA
>JAWWPM010000273.1:0-3361 GCA_033854915.1 Nocardioidaceae bacterium | reverse complement strand
CGGGCCGGACGAAGAGCCCCCGCCCAACTAGTCGGGAAACGTCGGATCAGTTGGCGGACCCGAGCGGGAGATATAGCTCGGCGGTGGCCCGCTCCTTGGCCCGGCTGCGGGCGAGGATCGGGGGACGGCCGGCGGGGAACATCATCACCCGGCGGTCGTGGTGGAAGAGGACGGCACCCTCGCAGCGGCCGGCGTCGACAACGAGGTCGGCAAGCGTGGCAGGCGTGTCGTTCTCGACCTCGGCGGCGATGAAGGCGATCGTTTTTCTCACAAAGGAGGATTCGGCACAAATCCCCCACGACTTGAGCCGCCCCCTGCCCGGTGGTCCGACCGGTCGCCGTCTCGAGGCGACGCCTTACGACGCCGTGGCGGGCTGGAACAGCTCGATGAGGTTGCCGGCAGGGTCCTGGGCGAGGATCTGCGAGCCGCCGGGTCCGGTGACCACATCGTTGCGGAAACGGACGCCGTCTTTTCGCAGTCGGTCGACGTCGCCTGCGAGGTCGTCGGTGACGAAGTGGAGCCGGTTCCAGCCTCCCGGCCCGGGACGGGCACCGTCGCCCATGGGCCGTCCGGCGGAGCTGTTCGGCCCGCTCAGCAGCAGGCGAAGGTTGCCGCGGGTCACGTCCGCGAACGCCGGTAGGGCGCTCGTTCGTACGGTGAAGCCGAGGTGGGAGGTGTAGAAGTCGATGGCGGCAGCGACGTCGTCCACCATGTAGCGCACGTTGACGGTGTCGTCACGCAGCATGAACGTGGCCTCCTTCGGTCGTGGACAGCTGGGCGATGAGATGTCCGATGCGGGCCTCGAGCTCGCACGCGGTCCGCTCGAACGCCGGGTAGGTGGCTTCGTCGGTGTCGCCTTCGGCGGCCGGATCGGGGATGCTCCAATGTGACGTGGGCGGCTCACCGGGAAACTCGGGACAGACCTCCCGCACCCGATCGCACAGGGTGATCACGTAGTCGAAATGGCGACGGGCGAAGAGGCCGAGATGCTTCGTGCGGTGTCCAGAGATGTCGATTCCGCGCTCGGCCATCACGCGAATTGCATTGGGGTGCACCATCTTCGGGTGGCTCCCCGCGCTCCGAGCGTGGATGGTGTGATCGGACAGCCGTTCGAGCAGCGCTTCGCCCATCTGGGAGCGGGCGCTGTTGCCGGTGCACAGGAACAGCACTCGCGGCGCCCGCCCCGCTCGTCGCCTGCGAGGCACTGAAACGCTCGCCAGCCTTAGTCCTGGCACGAGAGCGGCACCGGCCCCGGCCAGCAGCTCGCCGCAGCGGGTCAGATCAACCCGGTAGTAGGCATCGCGGCCGTCGAAGGAGCTGCGACGCGAGAACACCAGACCGGCGTCACGTAGCTCGCGCAGGTGGTAGGAGACGAGGTTCTGCGGTTGGCCGAGCAGCTGGGTGAGCTCCCCCACCCGCCGGTCGCTCCGAGCCAACTCGCCCAGGAGACGCCAGCGATGCGGGTCGGCGATCAGTTGCAAGAACCGTTCCGGGGACATGTTCACACCAGCGGGCACGACCCCGATAATACATCAACTGAGATTGATGGATCAAGCGGGGCCAGGCGGAGTCCCGAGGCGGCACGTGACCGGTTGATGTAGGGTCGTGAGCGGCCGTCAATTGAGGGAGGGCTGATGAGCGAGACCCTCGAAGCGCCGGGCACTCAGACCGTGCCCGTCCCGATGCCTCGGGCCATCGCCAGCCGGTGGCTGGCTGATTTCAGTGCGGCGCTGGAGCAGCGGGACCCGCAGACGATCGGGGGGCTCTTCCTGCCCGACGGCTGGTGGCGCGACCTGCTCGCCTTGACGTGGGACCTCCGGACCTTTCATGGCGCAGACGCCATCGCCCGCGCCCTGGTTGTCGGGCTCGAGGGCAGCCGCCCGAGCGGTGTCGGGCTCACCGAGGGCAAAGAGCCCGTCACCGTCGAGGTGGACGAGAACACGAGGTGGGTGCAGGCCTTCTTCGATTTCGAGACCACGGTCGCCCGGGGCACCGGATTCTTCCGGTTGATGCCGACCGGAACTGACACCGACGCACCCTGGCAGGCCTGGACGGTACTCACCACGATGGACGAGCTGAAGGGCTTCGAGGAGCAACTCGGTCCCCGGCGCGACAAGGGCGTCAGCCACGGCGAACAGCCAGACCGCCAGACCTGGCTCGAGCGGCGTGAGGCCGAGCGGGAGTTCACCGCCTCCGAACCGCAGGCCCTCGTCGTCGGTGGGGGTCAGGGCGGCCTCACCATCGCGGCCCGGCTCGGGCAACTCGGCGTGGACACCCTCGTCGTCGAGCGCAACGCCAGGGTGGGCGACAACTGGCGCAACCGGTACCGCTCGCTGGTTCTGCACGACCCTGTCTGGTACGACCACATGCCGTACCTCCCCTTCCCTGCTCACTGGCCGGTCTTCACGCCCAAAGACAAGCTGGCCGACTGGTTCGAGACGTATGTGGCGGCGATGGAGCTCAACGTTTGGACGGGGACGGAGTTCCTGGGCGGCGAGTACGACGACGCAGCCCGGCAGTGGACGGTGCGCGTGCGGCGCGAGGACGGCACCGAGCGCACGTTGCACCCGCACCATGTCGTGTTGGCCACGGGCATGAGCGGCGTGCCGAACGTCCCGGAGATCCCCGGCGTTGACGAATTCGCCGGGACGGTGCGCCACTCGAGCGCCCACGGTGGCGGGCGCGAATTCGCCGGCCGCAAGGCGCTCGTGGTCGGCGCCTGCAACAGCGGTCACGACATCGCCCAGGACTTCTACGAGCAGGGCGCGGCCGTCACCATGGTGCAGCGCTCCAGCACGTACGTGATGAGCAGCGAGAACGGGATCGCGGTGCTGTTCGCCGGCGTCTACGAAGAGGGCGGCCCTCCCGTCGAGGACGCCGACATGATGTTCTCGTCGCTGCCCTTCCCGCTGGTCGGCGAGTTGCACAAACAGGCGACCAAGGTGCTCGCCGACCTCGACGGCGAACTGCTCGCCGGCCTGGAGAAAGCCGGCTTCAAGGTCGACTACGGAGACGACGGCAGTGGACTCTTCATGAAGTACCTCACCCGGGGCGGCGGGTACTACATCGACGTCGGTGCGTCCCGGCTCATCGCTGACGGCAAGATCGGGATCAAGCAGGGGGTCGAGATCGATCGGTTCACCAAGACCGGAGTCGTGTTCAGCGACGGTACGTCGTTGGACGCCGATGTCGTGGTGCTGGCGACGGGCTATCAAAACATGCGGGAGAGTGCCCGTCGGTTGCTGGGAGACGCCGTCGCCGATCGGTGCTCACCGGTGTGGGGCCTCGACGACGAAGGTGAGCTCCGCACGATCTGGCGGCGCTCCGGCCATGACCGTTTCTGGTTCATGGGGGGGAACCT
>JAWWPM010000272.1:0-7434 GCA_033854915.1 Nocardioidaceae bacterium | reverse complement strand
CCGAGCAGAAGCGCACGTTGCCGGCACCGGCAGCAGCGACTTCAGCCAGCGAGGCCGCGATGCCGGGGCGCCACACCTCCAGCGCCAGCACGTCGTACGACGGGCGGGCCGCGGCCAGCGCGCCGGTGGCCTCACCGACCCCCGAGCCGATCTCCACGATCAATGGCGCCTCTCGACCGAACCAGTCGGCCAGCCGGAACTCCGGGCCGTCCACCGCCGACTCGGGGATCACCCAGGCGTGGCTGTAGGCGTCCCATGCCTCACGCTGGCTGGGCGTGAAGCGGCTGCCGCGGCGTGAGTAGCTGAGCACCTCCCGGATCCGCCGCCCGTCCTCGGTGAAGCGGTGGTGAGGTCGCGCAGGGGTCACGGCGTCGGTCACTGGGGGCTCCGGCATGAGGTCCATTCTGGCGGATGCCGCACGGCGGGCTCATGGCAGGATTCGTCGCATGATCGACCCCAAGCCGCTGTGGGACTTCGACGACCCGACGACGTCGGCCGAACGCTTCCTCGATGCCGCCGAGCACGCCACCGAGCCGGACCGGACGGCGTGGCTCACGCAGTACGTCCGGGCGCTCGGCCTGCAGGAGAAGTACGACGAGGCGACCAAGGTCCTCGACCGGCTGAGCTCCGAGGACCCGCAGGCCGCGACGTACCTCGCCCTCGAACGCGGGCGGGTGCTCCGCTCCTCGGGACGGCCCGACGACGCCCGCCCGCTCTTCGAGTCCGCGGCCGGCCTGGCCGAGCGGGCCGGGCTCGAGGCACTCCATGTCGACGCCCTCCACATGGTCGCGCTGGTGGCCGCGCCGGCGGACCAGCCCGCCCTGACCGAGCGGGCCCTCGCGGTCGCCCGGGCGTCGTCTGACCAGCGCGCCCGCGACTGGGACGCCTCGCTCCTCAACAACCTCGGGATGACCCAGTCCGACGCCGGCGACTTCGAGGCCGCGCTGGCGACCTTCGAGGAGGCGCTCGCAGCGCGTGAGCGGATCGGTGAGCCCGGCGGCATCCGGGTCGCTCGCTGGATGGTCGGCTGGGCCCTGCGCAACCTCGGCCGCCGCGACGAGGCGCTCGCCGTGCAGCAGGCACTGAAGGACGAGCTGGTCTCCGTCGGCGAGGAGGACCCTTACGTCGACGAGGAGCTCGCCCTGCTCGCCGACTGAGGGAGCCGGCTCAGGTGGCCCTGACGGGCTATAGGCGAACGGGTGGTCCTGGGCCAAGGTGGTCACATTCGCGATCGGTGGGGGGAGTCGAGATGCTTCGCCCGCTGATCGGCCTCGTGGCGATGACCCTGGGTGCCGCGTTGCTCATCCAGCCCGGGGTCGGCCCGGCCGGGGCATCCACGGTGCCCTCCGGCTTCGTCGACTCGGTCGTCCTGAGTGGTCTGACCGACCCGACGGTGGTGCAGTTCTCGCCCGACGGACGGATCTTCGTCGGTCAGAAGGACGGCGAGATCGTGGTCTACCACGGCCTGGCCGACACCAGCCCGGTCGTGGTCGCCGATCTCTCGGACAACGTCGACGACTACTGGGACCGAGGACTGCTCGGCCTGGCCCTGTCGCCCGACTTCCCTGCCGATCCCCACCTCTACGTGCTCTACACCTACGACGGGCGGGTCGGCGGCGACCCCCACCTGTGGGGCGACGCCTGCCCGACCCCACCAGGGCCGACGACCGACGGCTGCGTGGTGTCCACACGCCTGTCCCGGCTGCAGATCAGCGGAGACGCGATGACCGGCAGCGAGGAGGTGCTGGTCCACGACTGGTGCCAGCAGTTCCCCAGCCACTCAGCGGGCACCCTGCTCTTCGGGCACGACGGCTACCTGTACGCCAGCGCGGGCGACGGTGCCAGCTTCAACAAGGTCGACTACGGCCAGTACGGCGCGACCTACGGCGGAGACGACGCGAACCCCTGCGGGGACCCGCCGGGGGCGGTGGGCGCCGCGTTGGTCCCACCCACGGCGGAAGGAGGCGCGCTGCGCGCCCAGAGCGTGCGCCGTACCGACGGCCCGGCATCGCTCGACGGCACGATCGTCCGCATCGACCCGGCCACCGGGGCGGGTGTCCCGGGCAACCCGTTCTACGACTCCCCCGACGCCGACGCGCGGCGCATCGTGGCCTACGGCCTGCGCAACCCGTTCCGGATGGCCCGGCGACCGGGCTCCGACGAAGTGTGGGTCGGCGACGTCGGCCTGAGCACCTGGGAGGAGATCGACCGCCTCGTCACACCGACCGGCGCGACGGCGGCGAACTTCGGTTGGCCGTGCTACGAGGGGGATGCGGCTCAGGGTGCGTACCAGGCCACGGGCCTGGACCAGTGCTCGGCGCTCTACTCCACCCCGGGATCGGCCCTCCCCCCGTACTACGCCTACGCTCACGGCGCCTGCGTGGTCAGCTACCCGGGCTGCCACAGCAGCGGCGCCTCGATCACCGGTATGGCGTTCTACCGGGGCGGGTCCTATCCCTCGCAGTTCGACGGAGCGCTGTTCTTCGCCGACCACACCCGCAACGAGATCTGGGCGATGCTGCCCGATGGCAACGGGTTGCCCGACCCGCAGACGGTGGAGATGCTCGTCGGTGTCGACGCCACCGGTGCGGGTGCCGGACATCCGGTGGACCTCGAGATCGGTCCCGGCGGCGACCTGTTCTACGTCGACATGGACGACGGGACCATTCACCGCCTCACCTACACGAACCGGTCACCGACCGCGGCGCTGACGGCGAACCCGACCAACGGCACGGCCCCACTCGAGGTCCACCTCGACGGCAGCGGCTCTACCGACCCGGAGTCGGGGCCGCTGACCTACTCGTGGGACCTCGACGGCGACGGCACGTTCGGCGACGCCACCGGTCCCACCGCGTCGCACACCTACTCCCCGGGCACCTACCAACCGAGCCTGCGGGTCACCGACGACCTGGGCGCGAGCGACACCACATCGGTCACGGTCTCGGCCGGCAACACCGCGCCGACGGCGGCCATCGACTCACCGGCACCGGCCATCACCTGGCGAGCCGGCGGCAGCATCGGGTTCACCGGCCACGCCACTGACGCGCAGGACGGCACGTTGCCGCCGTCGGCGCTGAGCTGGAGGCTGCTGCTGCACCCGTGCCCCCTGCGGAGCGGCTGTCGTGGCCAGGTGGTGCAGACTCGCGACGGCGTCTCGAGCGGGTCGGTGCGGGCACCGGACCACCGGCGCCCGGGCTGGCTCGAGCTGCGGCTGATCGCGACCGACTCCGATGGGTTGTCGACGACCACGAGCGTGTGGCTCCGTCCCAGGACGGTCGAGCTCACGTTCCGGACCAACCGTTCGGGTCCGGTCCTGCATGACCTGCTGGTGGACGGGGCGCGTCACAGTACGCCGTTCCGGACGACGGTCGTGGTCGGCTCGTCGAACCGGGTCAGCGCCCCGGGGCAACGCTGGTCCCAGCATCGGAGGTACACCTTCTCGTCTTGGTCGGACGGCGGTTGGCGCAGGCACACCTTCCGCGCCCCGGTGTCACGCACGACGTACGTCGCCCGGTACCGCACCTCTGTGACGAGCAGCCGGTGACGCGAGCGTCCCCCGTCGGTCGGATCTAGGGTGCGTCGGGCACCCAGCAAGGAGGCATCGGTGACCGGTCACCCCGTCCTGCTCCACACCGCGATAGACGCGCGCGACTGTCGCGGTCTGGCCGAGTTCTACCGCGAGCTCCTCGGGCTGCACTACCGCGAGGGAGAGCAGCCACCCACGGACGGCAGCCCGGACGACGCGGACTGGCTCGTCCTGCTCGACGACGCCGGCAACCGCGTGGTGACGGTCCAGGAGAAGGCGGACACGAGGCCACCGACCTGGCCGTCGGAAGAGGTCCCGATGCAGATGCACATGGACTTCAAGGTCGCCACGGTCGAGGAGCTCGAGCGGCATCGCGAGCATGCCGAGAGTCTGGGGGCGCGGCTGCTGCACGACCGCTCGAAGGACGCGGGAGAGCCGCTCTACGTGCTGGCCGACCCGGCCGGGCACCCGTTCTGCCTGCTCGTCCAGTAGTCGGCACGACGTCGCGGCAAGCGGGCAGCTCAGCGGTTGATCGAACAGACCTTCTTCAGGCTGCCGTAGGCGACCCGCGACTGCGCGATGGCCCGGTCGAGGTGGGCGCGGTTCTTGGCGATGATCGCATCGGCCACGTCGGTGAACGCGGTGGCGGTCGCGGCGACGGCTCGGCGGACGCTGAGGTCGGCAGTCAGGGCCTGGTCGTCGAGATACCTCGTCTGCGTCGTCAGGCGGGATGCGATGTCGCGGTCGAACGGGCTGACGGTCGGGGACCAGCCCGCGGTGTCGGCGGTGATGTGGGCGATGATCGACGAGACACCGACACAGGCCTGCTTGTTCGGGTCGGTGAGGGTGGCCCCCGGCGGCTGGGTCTGGGTCGACACCGGTGACGACGTCGGCCCCTCTGCCCGGGGGACGGCCGCGGGTTGATGGCCGCAGGAGGAGACGACAGCGGCCGCCAGGCAGGCGGCAGCAGCAGCCCGCACGCGTTGTAGACGTCCGTCCATGCCACCCCCCCGTAACGCAGGCCACGCTCTCGCGGCCACATTGGAAGAACCTTGGACGGCGGTGGCACCGGCTCGGGCTCAGTCGAGGGTGTACTCCAGGTCGTAGGTGTGGGTGCCGTCGGCCGCGATGTCGAGGGCGAGCCTGCCGCCGAGCCCGGCCAGGTCGCCGGAGCCGGACCCCGGCACCACGAGGTAGGTCAGCTCCTGCGCGTCGGGTCGCATGACGCCCAGCTGCTGGAAGGCGAAACCACCGGCGTGCCCGCCGAGCGTGCCCTCGAACGTCTCGAGTGCGACGTAGCCGGCTGCCTGCTGCCCGGGGTCGCCCGCGGAGAGCATCAGCCCGCGACCGGTGCCCGCGAGGTCACCGGACCAGGTCTTCTCGATCCGGAAGCGACCGATGCCGCCCTCGGGCTCGTCGGGGGTGATCGCGACCTCGAACGTGCCGTGTGCGTGCTGCGTCATGGGCCCACCCTGTCAGTCGTCGCCGACACCGACGATCCCGGCGAGGCGGGCGGGTTCGGCGTACGCCGCACCGAGCGACGCGACCGTCTCGTGGGCATTGAGGCCGCTCGGGTTCGGGACCACCCAGAGCGCCGCGCCGGCGAGGTCGTCGGGTTGCCGGCCCGGTGCCGCCCGGGGACGCCGGAAGGCCGTGCGGTACGCCGTGACACCGAGCACCGCCACCACGCGCGGATGGTGAGTGGCCACGAAGGACTCGAGCCGCGCGGCTCCTGCGACCAGTTCCTCGGCGGTGAGCTCGTCCGCCCGAGCGGTGGCCCGGCGGACCAGGTTGGTGATGCCCACCCCACGACGGACCAGCTCGGCCAGGTCGTCCTCGGTCATGCCGGGGATGCCGTGCACCGGCGGGGCCAGGATCCCGGCGGCGACCAGGGCCGGCCGGAACCGGTTGGCGGGGTTGCCGAAGTGGATCTGTGTCGCCGCCGTGCGGAGGCCGGGGTTGATCCCGACGAAGACGAGGCGCAGCCCGTCGCCCACGAGATCGGGCACCTCGACCCCGCGGAAGGACTCGAGCTCGGCCCGGGTGAAGTGCGGCACGGGGGTCACCCTGCCACGACGTTCACCGCCCGCGAACCCCAGCCCGCACGCTCCGGCGGTGGTCCGTGGACGGGCTCGTAGCCGTCGAAGCGAGACTCGAGGACGCCCTCGCCGCCGGTCAGGTCCGGCAGCTGGCGCTGGAGCTCGTGAAGCCGCGCCGCAGGCAGCCGCGCCTCCAGAGTGGCGAAGTCACCCCGGGAGCTCTGGTCGGCGATCTCGGCGCCCCACCGGCCGAGCAGCCGGTGCAGCGCGGGCGTCGACTCGGTGGGCACCTCCAGCGAGACCCGCAGCACCGGCTCGCAGACCACGGTCCGCGCGCGGTCCAGTGCCCGGCGGGCGACGACGGGGGTCACCTTGCGGTAGTCGTACGACGTGCTGGTCGGCCCCCGTTTCGACGGCGGGCCGTCGGCGGTGCTGTAGGCGACTTCGACCAGGGTCACCACGGCATCGGTCACCTCCCAGCCGTGCCGCCCGCGGGCGAGCTCGCGTCGTACATGAGCCTCGACCGCCGCCCCGAAGCCCTCGACGCTGCGGAACAGGTAGAGCGGCATGTCCTGGGCAGGCGCGTCGACGACGAACCGCAGGCCCGAGCCGGGCGGGCCCGGCGCGATCCGGAGCCCGATGGTGGCCTGGTAGGGGTTCTCGTCGGTGTTGAGCCGGACCACGGCCTCGCCGCGTCGGCGCGGCCGCTCCACGTGCAGGACGCTGGCGTCCGCGAACGTCGCCTCGACGCCGTACTCCTCGGCCAGGGTGGCGGCCAGCACCTCCTGCTGGACCCGGCCGTAGAGCGAGACCACCACCTGGCCGTCCTCGTCGCTGCGGGCGTCGATCAGCGGGTCCTGGTCGGCGAGCGCGGCCAGCGCCGCCCGCAGCGCCGGGCCCTGCCCGGGCCGCGATGCCGTGACCGCGGCCTCGAGGGTGGGCGGGGCGAAGTGGTGGTCGGCCACGTCGGACCGGTCACCGAACGCATCGCCGACCCGCACCTCGGCGAGTCCGGTGACCCGGGCGATCTGCCCAGCGCCCACCTCGACCGCACGCACCCAGCTCCCGGCCTCGAACTGCTGGATGCCGGCGACCTTCCCGAGCCGGCCGCCGGGCAGCTCGAGCCGCTGCCGGATGCCCACCGAGCCGGCGAACATCCGCACGTAGGCGACCTTGTCGCCGGCGGCACCCCGCTCGATCTTGAACACCCGCCCCGACGCGGTCCCGGCGTCGTCGCACGGCGCGGCCGGGAGGAGCCGGGCGATGCCGTCCATCAGCTCGGAGACACCGGCCCCGGTCGCCGCCGAGCCGAAGAAGACCGGGTGCAGGCGGGCCGCCCCCACCTGCGCCATCAGCTCGTCGTACAGATGGACGTCGGTGACCCGCCCGTCGTCGACGTACTCGGCGACGAGGGCGTCGCAGTCATCGGCGAGCACGTCGAGCAGCCGCCTCCGGAAGGCGTCGTCGTCGGGCGCGTACGCCGTGTAGCCGGCCGCCCGCGAGCCGGCGCCGGTGACCGTGCCCATGGGTACGACGCGGGGCGCGAGCCGGTCCGCGACGGCGGCCAGCACCCGCTGGGGATCGGCGCCGGAGCGGTCGATCTTGTTCACGAACAGCAGGGTCGGGACGGCCAGCCGTCGCAGGGCGCGCATCAACACCCGTGTCTGCGGCTGGACCCCCTCCACGGCCGAGACGACGAGCACCGCGCCGTCGAGCACGGCGAGCGAGCGCTCCACCTCGGCGATGAAGTCGGGGTGGCCGGGGGTGTCGACGACGTGCACGCGCACACCGGCGCCATCGATGCTGAGCGGCAGCGCGACGACCGCCGCGCGGATCGTGATGCCGCGGCGGCGTTCCTGGTCGAGCGTG
>JAWWPM010000271.1:0-3786 GCA_033854915.1 Nocardioidaceae bacterium | reverse complement strand
CGGCCGCGGCGGTGCGGGCCGCGGAGCGCAGCAGGGAGTCGACCATCAGCCCCACGATCGGGCCGCCGACCAGCAGCAGGAAGAGGTTGCCGTAGATCGTCTCCGACAGGTAGTGCCGCGTCAGCACGTCGTCGAGGGACAGCAGCACCGCCGCGACCAGGCCGCCCTGCAGCCGCCAGTGGGTCGCCCACGCGAACATCGCCGCCATCACCCAGAAGCCCGGCACCGTCGAGTGGTAGCCGGGGTCCTTGACCGCGGCCGTCAGCGCGACGGCGGCAAGCGCGACCCCGAGGTCGGCCAGCAACCAGCCCGTCGTACGACGTGAGTAGGTGTGGTAGATCCAGCTGATCAGCAGGCTCCAGGCCACCAGTCCGGCGACCAGGAGGCCGGCTCCCACCGGGTGGGAGAACCCGCCGCGGTAGAGGTTCAGGCCCACCGTGTTGGCGACGAGCACGAGGCGCAGCACCGCCAGCCAGCGGTACATGCGGTCCTCGACCGCGATCGCGGCCGGCTCGGTCGGCCGCATGGGGAGCCGGAGACCCGGGGTCAGGATGCCTGCTTCTGCTCGCCGGCCACCGCAGCTGCAGCCTCGCGCTCGGCCCGCTTGGCGTCGGCGACGGACTTGGCCGTGGCCTCCTTGGCCTTGCTGGCGGAGAGGGCGACGTACTCCTGGCCGGAGAGCTGCATGATCTCGTACATGATCTCGTCGGTGATCGCGCGCAGGATGTAGCGGTCGTTCTCCATGCCCTCGTAGCGGGAGAAGTCGAGCGGCTTCCCGAAGCGCACGCCCGGCCGGGTGAAGGTCCCGAACTTCTTGCCCGGGGGCGCCACCTTGTCGGTGCCGAGGACCGCCACCGGGATGACCGGGGCCTTTGTCTCCAGGGCGAGCCGCGCCACGCCGGTCTTGCCGCGGTAGAGACGGCCGTCGTGCGAGCGGGTGCCCTCAGGGTAGATGCCGAACAGGTCGCCGTCCTCGAGGATCTTGCGCGCCGACGACAGGGCGCCCTCGGCGGCGTTCGCCCCGGACCGGTCGATCGGCACCTGGCCCGCACCGGAGAAGAACTTCTTCTGGAACCAGCCCTTGACGCCCGGTGTGGTGAAGTACTCGGCCTTCGCCACGAACGTCACCCGCCGGGGCAGGGTCAACGGCATGAACATCCAGTCCGCGTACGACAGGTGGTTGCTGGCCAGGATCGCGGGCCCGGACGCCGGGACGTTGTCGGCGCCCTCGACGTGGGGGCGGAACACCAGCTTCAACCACGGGCCGAGCGCGATCCACTTCAGGAACCAGTAGAACACCGGGCCCCCTCCTGCTCGACCGACCTGAACTCGACGCACGCCGTCGTGCGCGCTGGGGCACACCCTAGTCCCACGGACGGCGTCGTCTCGCCGGTCGACACCGGCCCGACTCCCCTTGTCGCTGGGTGAGCGCCCGCTGACAAGCCACACGGCGTACGGCAGGATGCGCGCATGACCAGCCCTGCCGACTCCGGCGCCCCCGAGGCCCCGCTGTCCGTCGCCGCCCGCCCCGAGCTCACCGGCGGGAAACGGATCGGCGTGCTGCTCAGCCACGGCTTCACCGGCTCGCCGTACTCCATGAAGCCCTGGGGCCGCTACCTCGCCGACAAGGGGTACGCCGTCAGCGTTCCGCGGCTGCCGGGGCACGGCACCAGCTGGCAGCAGCTCAACATCACCACCTGGGCCGATTGGTACGGCGAGGTGTCGCGTGCCTTCGAGGCCCTCCGCCAGGAGAACGACGCTGTGGTCGTCGGTGGGCTGTCGATGGGTGCCGCGCTGGTCCTCCAGCTCGCCGAGCAGCACGATGCCGAGATCGCCGGCGTGGTGCTGGTCAACCCGGCCGTGGCGACCAAGCGCAAGGACGTCAAGCTGCTGCCGGTGCTCAAGCACCTGGTCTCGGCCTTCCCGGCGATCGCCAACGACATCAAGCGACCCGGCCAGGACGAGCACGCCTATCCCAAGACCCCGCTCAAGGCCACCCACTCGATGATGTCGGCGTGGCCGGGCGTGATCGACGGTCTGGGCCGGATCACCAAGCCCGTGCTCTACCTCCGGTCCACCGAGGACCACGTCGTCGACGAGCTGTCTGAGGGCATCATCACCCAGGGCCTCGGCTCCACCGACGTGCGCCGGTCCGCCCTCACCAACAGCTACCACGTGGCCACCCTCGACAACGACGACCAGCAGATCTTCGCGGAGTCCGCGGCTTTCGTCGCCGAGGTGACCGCCTAACCTTGGCCTGGTGAGCAGGAGGGACGACGACGCGACCTGGCGCGAGATCGTCGACAACTACGGCGACCGGCCCGCCGTACCCGTAGAGCCTTCGGGGCCTGCGGAGCCCGCCGTGCCCGAGCCGGCCCCGCCCGAGCCGTTCCAGCTCGAGCTGTACGACGAGGCGTTCGTCCCCCCGCCGCTGCCCCCGCCGCCGGTGATCGCCCCCGAGCGCCGTCTCGCGTGGGTGGGCCTGGTGGCCGCTCCGCTGCTGCTGGTGCTCGTCACCGTCATCGACTACCGCCTCCCGTCGGTACTGACCGGCCTGCTGGTGGTGGCGTTCCTCGGCTCCTTCGGCTACCTCGTGGCCACGATGTCGCAGGAGCCCCGCGACCCCGACGACGACGGCGCGCGCCTGTAGGTCACGGGCGCTGCAGCAGCACGTAGCCGTCGGACACTCCCGCCGAGGTCCAGCCGCGCCCCTCCAACAGGGTGGCCAGCGAGGACCCGGTACTCAGCAGCGCCACGGGTGCTGCGGAGTCCTGCACCACGGCGTACCAGCCGGGCGAGACGGTGGCGGCACGCTCGTAGTCCGCCGCGTGCGTGCTGGAGTACGGCGTGATCAGCCCGTCGATGTAGGGGTCCAGGTCGGGGTGGCGCCAGTGGATCCACCCCCCGAGCTCATAGGCGTTGAACACCTTGGTGCCGGGCGGCAGCCGATCCAGCCGGCCGTCCAGGCCGGGGGTCACGCCGCCCGCCGTGGCCGACGTGTGGGGTACGGCGACGGCGAGGAGGGTCAGCAGCACCACTGCCGATCCGGTCAGGGCCCCCAGCTCGATCCGGTCCGGCCGCGCGGGTCCGGCGGTGCCCTCCGTCGCGCCGTACCTGGTCAGCAGCACCTCGAGCGCCGCGGTGAACAGGGGCGCCGCCGTCAGCCCGGCGATCACGACCGTGCGACCGGCGTACCAGAGCCAGAAGGCGGCGGCCACCAGCACCAGCACGCGTGCCCAGGTCACCCCGCGCCTGGTGAGGATCCAGACCAGGGCGATGCCCAGGATCATCGCCGCGGCACCCAGGGGACCGGTGAGCAGCAGATCGGTGCGGTCCCACTCCTGGATGTAGCTCGAGGTGGAGCTGACCGCGAAGGGGGCCTCGAGCACACCGAGGCCGATGGGGTTGAGGAGCACCACGGCGAACGACCCGATCGCGACCGCTGCGAGCCGCGCGAGCTGGCCGGCCGTCGCCCGGCGAGACAGGGCGATCCCGAGCACGAAGAGGAAGCCGTAGGCGACGCCGATGAACCAGAACCCGTGGCACAGCGACCAGAGCCACGCCATCGGGATCAACCACCAGCGCGGCCGCAGGTCCCGCTCGCTCTGCAGCCAGGCGGCGACCAGCACCGGCAGCAGCACGAAGCTGATCAGCTGCGGTCGCGAGGTGAGGGAGCCGGAGGAGGCGAGCACGGCCAGCACGGTGGCCACGCCGGCCGACAGCATCCGGCCCTCTCGGCGGTTCGCCAGATAGACGACGACGACCACGACCATCGCGACGAGCCCG